>CAZZGS010000585.1:0-3579 GCA_964653845.1 uncultured Bryobacter sp. | reverse complement strand
GAAGATACCGCTGACGCTATCGGCAGCTCCGGCGAGGGCGAGGAAGAATAGTGCCAACCAGAGGCTGCTCGAAAGGCCGAAACCTACAATCGCGAGGCCCCAAAGGCCGGCGGCCCAGGTAATAGCGAGGCCATGTCTTTTGACTTTACCGGCCCAGCCCGAACTGATGCTAATCACGAGTGCGCCCACCGGACCCGCCGTGTAAAGCCAGCCTACGTTTTGGGTGCCGAAGGTGTCGCCAAAGGCGGGGAAGAGTGCATTGGGCATGCCGAAGAACATGGCGTTCATGTCGATCAGGTATGTGCCGAGTAAGTCGCGCCTTCGTAGCGCGTAGCGCCATCCTTCGGCGAGTGCGTGCCAACTGATGCCGACTTCGTCGCCGCCACGGAAGCTTTTCTTTTCGAGCAAAGCAAGGCTGGCGATTGCAGCAAGGTCAGTTGAAGCATCGATTCCGAAGGCTGTGGCGGCGCCATACTTAACGGCGATCCAGCCAGCGAGGCCGGGCCCGGCGATATAGGCGGCGTTGTGGCGTACGGCGTTGAGAGCACCGGCGGCGGACATCTCGTGTGGCAGGATCATCTGCGGAGTCATCGCCTCCATCGCCGGGCGCTGAATCGCATTGAGGCCCGCCAGCATTGCCGCTGCGGCGAAGAGCAGCCATAAGTGAGGAGTGGGCAGGAGCGCGTTCCAGGTCAAACCGACAAGAATCAGGGCCATGAAGCTATCGGCAACGAGGACTAGCTTTCTACGGTCGAAGCGATCGGCCAGAACACCTCCGATGAAGGCCACGAGGAGCATCGGAATAAATTCGACGATACCCAGCAAACCGACCATGACCGAGGACTTGGTGAGCCGGTACATTTCGACGGGCAAGGCAACGTAGGTAATAGCCGAGCCGAAGCTCGATACCATCTGCCCGCTGTAGAGCAGCCGGAAGTCGCGGGAGCGGCGAAGAGGGCTCAGGTCTGGCAGGAATTGTTTCACAAGCTGAGTCGCGTTAAGTCCTGCGACGCCAGGCGCTAAAGCGTTGCAGCGAGAGGGCGATTCCAGTCCAAACCAGAACTGCGCCACCTGCTGAGACGATGCCAGTGACGGTTTGGCCAACGAGGCCTAACGCTTCACCAGTGTGTAGGAATCGCGAGAAGGACCGGACCTTCCTACCCAAATTGAAGTCTTCAAACTTTTCACTCTTGATGACAGTTGCAGCGGAGCGATCCAGCGTGATTGTGGACCTCAATTGAGGCTGGCCGCCATCTCCACGATCAACAGTGAAAGTCATCGGCCCATCGCCGGGTTCGAGCCGGAAGCTCACGCTTTGCCAGCTGGGTTCGCGTTTGGCTACTTCGAGTAAACGATCGATTCCTGCCAGATTCGGTGTGCCCTTTGGGGCGGGAGTGCTGGCTGCTTTCGGCATCTCCGTGCCAGTTACCTTATAGATCAGTTCGTTCGCCCAAGGGTATGAGATGGGCAGTGCTGAGATGATGACAAAGAAGAGTGGGACGGCAGACCAGATACCAATCGTGTTGTGCCAGTTGAAGTCTCGTGCCTTGCCACTCAGGCCGCCACGAAACCAGGTGACGGGGCGGAGGTGCTTCCAGCTCCAAACGCGTGGAATCCAGATATACATGCCAGAGAGAACCAGAAAGGTAAAGGCCAAAGTGCAGGCCCCAGTGACTGCTTTACCCCAGGCTCGCCATTCACCCTCCCAGGCTAGCCACCTGTGCCAGGCTCTTACCTTCTGGAAGAATTCACGACGGGCCAGATTCGGCTTGCCGAGCTCTTGCCCCGAGTAGGGATCGAGATAAACAACACCTGCCTTGCCTCTATTGACTTCGATCGGGGCGGAAGCAGAAGATCGCAGTGTGATGGTGGGAGTGCCTGTCCAAGTCTGCCGGCCGAGGAGATCCTCCAGCGGCAACTTGCTTGCACTTGTTGAGGGCTCAGCAACACTAAAAGCACCAATTTCGGCTCTCGTCTGCATCTGGCGCTCATAGGTCAAAAGAACGCCAGTAACTGACATTAAAAGGATGATAAGGCCACCCAAACAACCGGCCACCAAATGCGACCAAAACAGTATCTTCCGGATCATTTAGAAGTTTAACTTGAGAGCTAATTGGATGACGCGCCAGCTTTCACCGTTCTGGTTGGTGGAAGAAGAGCTGGCAGTCGAGAGGCTGACGCAGCAGGTCTGTCCGAAAACGTTGGAGTTCACTGCGGGGCTGCCGACACTGGCATCGCGCGGATTGCGGAAGTTGGGGTGATTGAGAGCATTGAAGGCTTCAGCCCGGAAGGTAAGCTTGAAGCGTTCATTGAGTTGGAAGGCCTTGGAGACGCTCAGGTCGAGATTCCAGAAGATGGGGCCCTGGAAGACATTGCGGCCAATCCCCAACTGACCGGGAGCCGGAACCGCGAACTGGGAATTATCGAGAAAGAGCACCGGCCCGAGGGTACCAGGCTTATCCTGCAGCTTCGCCTTGGGATAAGAAGTGACACCTGGGGCAAGTGCGGCGCGGCTTTGCGCGGTGTTGTTGGCGGTTAGGAAGCCAGAGCGCACGGTAAAAGGTTCACCCGACTGGTAGGTGAAGATGCCGTTCAGGCTCCAGTTGCCGATGATTGTGTTCAGCGGACCTTTGGCGTTTCCAAACAGGGGCTTGCCTTTGCCGAAGGGCAGTTCGTAGATGCCGCTCATGTTGATGACATGGCGCTGGTCAAAGTCGGCGCGGGCGCGTTCGTTGTCGTAATTGCGTCCATCGGCAGGGGTGCGGGCACTGGTGGTGCCGAGACCACCTCCAGCAGTGGCGGCAACAGGGTCGGTAGACAGGTTATCGATGGCCTTGGACAAGGTGTACGAGCCCGAGAGCAAGACACCGGCATTGTCAAAGCGCTTGCGGAAGGTGGTTTGCAGGCCGTGGTAGATCGAATCGGCACCATTGTCGAGATATAGGATCTGGGCAAATTGCTGGTTGGGGCGGAGTCGAGCCGCAGTGGTGGTCTGTTCGAGGCGTAAAGAAAGGTTGCCCAGCGCGTTCTGCGTGGGAGACAGGTCGGTGAGCGAGACTGCACCATTGGCAAAGGCGCTGGTCATGATGCCTTGTTGGATGAGCGGCACGGGGCTGGCACCGACGCAGGGCGAACCGTTGGTGAGCGTGCCGTCCGGCCGGCAGCCAGTGATCTCCCTATTGCGCTGCATGGCGAGGAAGCTGGGCAGTACCGATTCCGTGCGGAGCTGATTCATATCCCATGATCGATAGAGACGTGTGCCGCGGCGGCCAACATAGCCAACGCTAGCCACGTAGCCACCGGGCAGCTCTCGCTGGATAGTGAGATTCCACATGTGGACATAGGGCAGCTTCATGTTCTGGTCGAATACACGGGCAGGAGGTGCAGTGTTGAATGTGCTGACGCTGGGTGTGAGCTGAGAGGTGGGCTTGGCTGTTGGCGGCGTCAACTGGTTGGGGAACTGCGATAGGCGCACATCAGGCACCGAGGCACAACCGGGAGTTGAGGCTCCACCAACGACGGAGACGCAAGAAAAAACCTGACCTGGAACGGCCGTGGCAATGGAGGTGACCTGGAAGG
>CAZZGS010000584.1:0-3582 GCA_964653845.1 uncultured Bryobacter sp. | reverse complement strand
CTACGTCAAATTCCAAACTACGATCGCCTGGACCTGGTATGTCCTAATCGGAACCTCAGTCACGTTCCTAACGGCTCTTGCAGCCAGCTACGTCATCACCGAAAAAGAGAAACCATCCCATGTCTGAAAAAATTAGCCTCCGCCGCGACCTCGGCCTGTGGGGTGCCGTAGCCATTGTCGTCGGCACAGTCATCGGCAGCGGCGTCTTCGTTGTCCCGAAGCGGGCCATCCTTGCGACTGGATCGCCCGATTGGGTCACCCTGGTCTGGATCGTAGGCGGCCTCCTCAGCCTTGCCGGGGCACTGACTTATGCTGAACTCTCCGCCATGATGCCTGAAGCAGGAGGCGAATATGTCTACCTCCGCGAAGCCTATGGCCCTTTCTTTGGTTTCATTTACGGGTGGACTCAGTTCTGGGTCGCCAAATCCGGATCCATCGCCACCCTGGCCAGCGGTTTCCTGATCTACCTCTCCAACTTCGTTCCGGTTCTGGAACAGACCTTCGCCACCATCCCAATCCCGATAGGACCAGGGGGGCAGCCGCTCGAATTAAAATTGGGTCAGTTGGCAGCCATGGGAGTCATATTATTCCTCGCTGGAGTCAACTATTTCGGTGTAAAAGCCGGTGGACAATTGCAAATTGTTGTCACCATTGCCAAAGTAGGTCTCCTGATTGGCATTATCATGGTCGGTCTCTTTTCCAGTCAAGGCTCAACGGCTAACTTCACCACTTCGGTCATGCCAAACCCTGGTGGGGCCAGCGGCTTTTTTGTCGCCCTGGTCGCCATTCTGTGGGCTTACGATGGTTGGAACAACGTCAGCATGGTCTCCAGCGAAATCAAGGATCCCCAAAGGAATCTTCCACTTGCGCTGATCTATGGCACGCTCGGCGTCATGGTCATCTACCTCCTGGCCAACACTGCTTATTTCTATGTCCTGTCGAGCGCCGAAGTCGCCGCCAGCGACCGTGTACCGGCTGAGATGATGCGCAAGATCTTTGGAGCTTCAGGTGCCGGCATCGTCTCGATAGCAGCAATGATCTCCATCTTCTCAGCGCTGAACGGCAGTATCCTTTCTGGTGGCCGAGTGCCTTATGCAATGGCTATGGATGGCTTATTTTTCAAGAAGATAGCAGAAGTTCATCCCACCTATCGCTCACCTGCCCAATCCATGCTCTGGCTCAGCGTCTGGAGTTCGGTGCTAGTATTTTCAGGTCAATATGACCAACTCGCCGCCACCGTCGTCTTCGCCAGTTGGATTCTTTATGGCATGACCGCAGCCAGTGTAATCGTCCTCCGGCGCAAGCGACCGGACCTTGCCAGGCCTTATAAAACGCTCGGATATCCTGTGATTCCGATTCTATTTGTTGCAGTAGCGGCAATATTGATTTTCTTTACGCTCAAGGATCAGCCGCGGGAATCCATTCTTGGATTGGGGCTCATTGCCTCTGGAATTCCCTTTTACTGGTACTGGAGCAAGCAAAAAAAGGTTTAGGCTTTCCCAGCACAAAAATCTGTTCTATTTTCGGAACAGACCCCTTGTATCTCGTCCAATAATCCGATATAACTGCTAATAGCTTTGGTCGGTGACATGGGTTACCGGCAATTTGGAGCGGAGGATCAATCCGTGGACTTGATGAAAATTTTGGAAGATCTGCGACGCGAACGGGCATCGATCGAAGAAGCGATCCTTACGCTGGAACGGCTGGTAGAAGGCCGCGGTCGTCGTCGTGGAAGACCCCCTACATGGTTAGCCGAAGCAAGGAAGCGCGGACTAACCCCAGACGAGCCTGATGAGCCCGATACCGAGGAATCGATCGTAAAAAAATTCTCAGCAAAGGGCTAAGGATAAATTAGATATTGTTGGCGCTTTTCGCTAAATAGGTCTAGCGCTTTCATCCAGGAATTCCTGATTTCTCTCGCCGCCTCGCCACTGTCGAGGCGGCGAATTGTTTCCAGACTTCCAATTAGCTTGCGATTTGCCATCAGATCAATCTGCTTTGGATAGAGTTGTCCTAGTGCTTCGATCAGGCTAAGACCCAAAAGTGTCGAGTCAAAACCGTTTCTTGCCGTGAGGATAAAGCGGACACCCTCTACCTTCTTGCCGGCATGGATGGAGGTTGTTGGCTCAAAACTGGTCGGGTGAGCCCTCACTCCGGGTATTTCCATTGCATTCAGCGTATTAGCTAATTTCTGCCCATCGATCCAAGGGGCACCTACCTGTTCAAACGGGGCGTCCGTTCCCCGCCCTACCGAGTAATTCCTGGCATATTCAATCATCCCGACTCCCGGGTAAAGGGTCGCAGCAGCCAGACTCTTCATGTTGGGTGAGGGGTTAACCCAGCTCAATCCGGTCTGGTCGAACCAGTAGCTGCGCTTCCAGTTTTTCATCGGAATCACAGTCAACTTTGCCTTTTTGGGGAGCTGGTCGTTGGCATAGCGAGCGAGTTCGCCCATCGTGAAGCCGTGGCGGAGCGGCATGGGCAAGCAACCGACGAAGCTCATCTCCGATGGATCCATGATCGGCCCCTCGACATGTTCGCCGGTAATCGGGTTTGGCCGGTCGAGGACGATGAACTGAATGTTCAACCTGGCAGCAACGTCCATGGCATTTTTCATTGAGCAAGCATAGGTGTAGAAGCGAGTTCCGATGTCCTGGATGTCGAAGACCAGGGTGTCGATTCCCTTGAGGGTGGCGGGATTGGGTTCGCGTTTTTCGCCGTAATAAAGGCTGTAGACGGGCAGCTTTGTGGCTGGATCGCGGGTGTCGGCAACCTTTTCTTCGTCTTCTTTGCCGAAGATCCCGTGCTCGGGGCTAAAGAGGGCCTTCAGTGGCACGCCTCCGGCAATCATGGCATCAATGTTGCGTCTGCCGTCGCGGGCAAGACCTGTGTGGTTGGTGATCAGCCCAACCTTCCTGGTGGTCAGTGAGGCGAATTTCTCTTCAATCAGTCTGTCGAGGCCGGTCATGACCGGTTCGCCAGCAGTCGATGCCTGAAACATGCGGCTAACGTAGGCGGCGGCAACACTGGCAACTCGGCCGCGCAAGGGGGTGATCGTCGGGCGGCGGAAGGGGTGGACGGCATTCGCGAGGAGGATGACGTAGCTTTCGGTCGATGGGTCGATCCAGAGGCTGGTGCCGGTGAAGCCGGTGTGACCGAAAGAGCCGATCGGGTAAAGATCGCCGCGGTTGCCGGCAAAGGGAGAATCGATATCCCAACCCAAGCCCCGGCCAGGTGCCTGAACCCGGGTCGCGGCAGCAATCGTCAGGGGAGCGAAGAGGGGAGAACCATTGCGGAGGATCATGCGGGCAAACTTGGCAAGGTCGTCGGCAGTGGTGAAGAGACCGGCGTGGCCGGCGACTCCCCCCATAAAGCGAGTCGTCTCGTCGTGGACAGTGCCTCGCAGTTTACCTTCCGTGGGGGCAATACGGCTCTTGAGGGAGGCGTCGGGGAGGAAGCCGCTCTCGGTCATCCCCAGAGGCGTGAAGACCTGTTCACGGGCAAACTCATTGAGAGGTTTGCCCGTGGCCCGGCGGACAATCTCGCCGAGGAGGATAAAGTTTATGTCGCTATAGACGAACT
>CAZZGS010000583.1:0-3589 GCA_964653845.1 uncultured Bryobacter sp. | reverse complement strand
AATATGAGATCCGAGTCCGTGCCACCTCCGCTGACCGTCAGGATCGCGACGCTGTCCTCCGCACCATGGTCCCATCTACCAGCGGCCCCGTAGAACTCCGCAACGTCGCCTCCATCAGCGAAGGCTCTGGCCCCGGCACCATTGATCGCTTCAACCGCCAACGCCAGGTCACCCTCTATGCCAACCCCGCCCCTGGCGGCAGCCAGAGCGCTGCCGTCGAATCCATCCGCAACTTCGTCGAGAAAATGAATCTCGATTCCGGCTACCGCCAAGCCGTCTCAGGCGATGTCAAAGAACTCGAAAAAACAGGCTACTACTTCATGATCGCCGTCGGCCTCACCTTCATCTTTATGTACATGGTGTTGGCCGCCCAGTTTGAAAGCTTCATCCACCCTGTCACCATCCTGCTGACGCTGCCGCTCTCTGTCCCCTTCGCCATGCTCAGCTCGGCTCTCGCCGGCCAGCAGCTCAACATCTTCTCGATGCTCGGCATCCTCCTTCTCTTCGGTGTGGTCAAGAAAAACGCCATCCTCCAGATCGACCACACCAACACCCTCCGCGCTCACGGCTTCTCGCGATACGAAGCTATCATCCAGGCTAATCGAGATCGCCTCCGGCCAATTCTGATGACCACCATCGCCCTCGTCGCCGGCATGATCCCCCTCGTCCTCGGCACCGGCCAAGGCGCAGAGACCAACCGCTCCATCGGCGTCCTGGTCGTAGGCGGCCAAAGCCTCTGCCTCCTGCTCACCCTGCTGGCGGTCCCTGTCTTCTATTCACTCTTTGAAGACGCAAAAGAATGGATGCTTAGTCATTCCTTCACCAAACATTCACCAAATCCAAACTCTAGCCCTCTAGGCTAATCAGTAATGAGATTCACCTGGCACTGGAAAGCGGCGCTGTTTAGCGCCTTCATCCGTTGTTCTATCTTCTTCGCTGTTAATGCGACTTCCGGCTGGCGTATCGCCTCGGGCGCTGCCTTCGCCGAATTTCTTTACCGATTGATTGCCTCTGGCTACTATGGCTCGATCACCCAGGCGCTTTCGAGAATGCAACCAGCATGGAAGGCAAATATGCTCGCGATCTTTGTTCTTCCACTCTTTCAGCACTTGATCGAATTCGCGATCCACTACTTCCGGGGCACCCCGCGCCTCGCTATATCCATCGGAGTCAGCTTCGGTTTCACCATCATCTCGACGCTCTTTAATCTCTATTCCATGCGCCGAGGCTCGCTCCTCGTCGGAGCGGAAGCCAGGTCTCTCTGGCAAGACATCACTGCCTTTCCACGCCTCTTCTGGGGCTTCGTATCGTCCGGCCCGCGCCTAATCCTCAGCCGATGAAATCGATCCATCTTACGAATGCGTGGCATGCCACTTCCGGTGGCATCGCGACGCACTATCGATCTCTACTCAAAGAAGCCGAGCTCACCGGCCGCCACATGGTCATGGTCGTGCCAGGAGAACATGACGGAATTGAGCACGGCCTTACCACGCGTATCCACTCCTTGGCCGCTTCCCCATCCCCCTTCAACTCCGCTTACCGCAGCATTATGCCCAACCAGTGGCCCGGCATCCATTCCCGTGTGCGGCAGATCATCCTCGACGAAGAACCCGATCTCATCGAGGTCTGCGACAAGTACAGTCTTCACTACATTGCCGGTGCCATCAGCAAGGGCTATTTCAAAGGCCTCAAAAAGCGTCCGGTGCTCATCGGGCTGAGTTGTGAGCGCATGGACGAGAACCTTGGCGTCTACCTCACGCAATCCTCCCTCGGCAAGGCCTTCGCCGCCTGGTACATGAAGTGGATCTATTTCGGCTTCTTCGATCACCACATCGCCAACTCCAACCACGTCGCCGCCGAACTCCGCCTCGCCGCCCGCGGCCACGTCACCGATCGCGGCATCTGGATTCGCCCGCCCGGCATTGATCTTTCAAGCTTCAGGCCTTCGCAACGCGGGCAATTGGCACACACCGTACTCTACGCCGGCCGACTCGCTCCAGAGAAAAACCTGCAACTTCTGATCGACGCCTTCGCGCTTCTGCCAAGCGATTTTCGCCTCCTCGTGGCCGGCGACGGCATCGAGCGCCCGGCCCTTGAAGCTGCTGCCAGCCGGCGATTCCCCGGTCGAGCCACCTTCTTTGGACATCTCAATTCAAAAGCCGAACTGGCCAAGCTCCATGGAAACGCTAGTGTTTTCGTCCATACCAACCCGGCCGAGCCATTTGGTATCGCACCCCTCGAGGCTATGGCTAGCGGGCTACCCCTCGTTGCTCCCAATAGCGGTGGAATCCTCACCTACGCCAATTCCACGAACGCTTGGCTCATAAAAGCAAATGCCCCGGCATTCGCCGAGGCAATTTTGAATACTTTTGATCCAGAGCTGCGCCGCGCCCGTATCTCAGCCGCATTAGCCACTGCCGCCGAGTACCACGCAACATATAACCCAAAGTACTTCCTCGACATGTACGAACAGTTCATGCAGCACCGCCTCGACTCTCAGCCAGACTTCAGGTCGACGCCCGGCACTTGGCTGGGTGCAGAAATTTAGCTCTGCGGAACTTCAATCGGAGGTTTCGCTTTTTCCTTTGGCTTCGCAGGAGGAGCCTGGATTTGCACCTTAACCGGGCTCATGATGATGTGCGCATTACGGCCTTCCAGCTTTGGCTGGCCTTCCACTGCGCCTACTTCCTTCAAGTCCTCGGCAAAGCGCAACAACAGCTTCTTACCCAGATCAACGTGCGCAATTTCACGGCCTCTGAATTGGACGACCGCTTTGACGCGGTTTCCTTCCTTCAAAAAGCGCAAGGCGTTGTTCTTCTTGAACTCATAGTCATGATCATCGGTGTTCGGACGGAATTTCACTTCCTTCACCTGAATCACATGCTGCTTCTTCTTGGCGTCGTGCGTCTTCTTCTTCTGTTCATACTGCCATTGGCCATAATCCATGGCTTTAGCAACGGGCGGTTCTGCCGTCGGTGAAACGAGAATCAGGTCAAGCCCAAGTTCCTGGGCCCGGCGGATCGCGGTGGCGGTAGGCAATACTTCAACCACACCGTCAGGAAATACTGCACGTACTTCCTTAACGCGAATAGCCTCGTTAACGTTTTCTCTAATCTTGGGAACGCGCCGAAAGGGGGGTCTATTGTTCGGAAACATGCTTAAAGGAAGGACGCCACTCGGGGCGATGAGCAGGATATTACCTGCGACAGGATACAGTACATCACTAGTAGCATGCTAGCAGAGTTTTTCAATTTTGTATCCATAAGATTCTTTAGGACATAATCCACCTCTTCTTCCCCGAATTCTTGAATTCCCGAGAAAGTACCACTCGCCGGGTACCACCTCGAAAGAAACTTTTTCACCATAGTCATAGAGACTCTCCTCCTCATACAATCGGAATATCAGATGAGAGTTACCATCAAACCCGGCCTTTGGCTCCTCATGGCCATCGTTTTCGTCGTCACACTTGGTGCAGCTTTCTCCATTTGGTTCTTCCTCCGTGGCCAGGAAACCCGCCGGGCAAAGTCACTTCTTGTAACCGCTTCCAACTCCCTTCAGGACCGTGTCCAAGGTGAACTCGATCAGGAAT
>CAZZGS010000582.1:0-3590 GCA_964653845.1 uncultured Bryobacter sp. | reverse complement strand
GCTCATGACGGCAATCCTCGCCACTGTGTCGTGGATCGAGTCGGCATTCTCCTTGACTTGCAGGATCAGGCTGCCATTAGGATACTTGCGAGTTTCCTGGGTAAAGGCTTTGCCGGCGCTCAGGACTTTTAGATTGGCCTTGAAGGCTTCTGCCAGGAACTTTGCACTGGCCTGTGTGCCCCAGGGGACGAGGTAAGCGACTGTTGCTTTACCACCGATAATTTTGCCCTCTGGCATCTTGCCAGCCATGACCATGTCACCAGGAACCGTGAGCGCGGCCTTGGAGATCACCTGCTGCACGTTGAACTGCACAGGGAGGCTCCAGCCGGTGACGTCGTAGATTTCGTCGCGCTGCTTCTTCTTACGGCGGCGCTCTTGTTCCTTAAGGAAGTCTTCTTCCATCTTGGTGTCCTGATCGAGCAGGGTGCGGATCATGCGCTTCATCGGTTGCGCTGCGCTGATCAGGTATGAGCCTGCCGGGGCCTGTGAGCCTTCGACCATGAAGGCGTCCTTTGATTTGCGTACTTCAATGCCCTGGGCGGCCAGGATCTCAGCCAGCTTGTCGGCTGCTGTGGTGTCGCCCTTGCGCAGCAGAATGTATTCTTTGTTTTCTTCGGTCTTGCCTTCTTCGATTGCGGTCTTGCGGTAGTTCCAGAAATTCTCGAGCAGCGCCTTGCGGTGGGTGGCTGCCGTTTCGCACGTTGCGACGCTGGCGACGAAATGCTTCTGCACGCTCTGGGCGAAGCTGAAGGTGGTGCCATCGCTCTTTTCCCACAGCAGGCCGCGGGCGCTGGCGTTTTCGTAGGTCATGGCAATCGAGCCGTAGTAAATCGGCCAGCTCGCGCCGTAGCCGGGATAGAAGGCATCGAAGACTTCACGGGTGAAATAACGGAAGCCGAACTGGTCGAAATACTTGGCGTTGTTCTTGCCGAACCAGAAGAGGGCTTCACGCTGGTTCTTGACGATGTTTGGGTTGTAGGGAACGGCTTCGGGGGCGAAGTAGTAGGTAGAGTCGCCACCCATCTCGTGCAGGTCGACGAAGACAAGCGGGTACCAATCGAGTAGGGTCTTGATGCGGCCACGGGTTTCGGGCTGCGTCATGGCAAACCAGTCACGGTTCATGTCGAACATGTAGTGGTTGGTGCGGCCTCCTGGCCAGGGTTCGGCGTGTTCTGCGGCCAGCGGGTTGGCAATTGGCTCGAGGCCTTCAGCGACTTCGAAGTTGTGGACAAAGCGATCACGGCCGTCGGGGTTTTGTGTCGGGTCGATCATTACCAGAGTGTTAGCGAGAATCGAATCGACGATCTTGTCGCCCTTGGCGGCGAGCAGATGGTAGGCCGTCTCCATCGCGGCGTCTGAGCCGGAGATTTCGTTGCCGTGCACGTTGTAGGCCAGCATAACCAGTGCGGGCAAGCTCCCGATCAGCTTTTGAGCGTCGGCGTCGCTGGTCTTGCGCGGGTCGGCTAGCTTCTTCATGCCTGCCTGGATTTCAGGCAGACGCTTGATGTTGGCTTCGTTGCCTACGACGGCGATGATGAGCTTGCGGCCTTCCCAGCTCTTGGTGTATTCGATCAGCTTGACGCGGTTGGGCTGGGCTGCGGCGAGGGCCTCGAAATACTTCATCAGATGGGCATGCGGGGCGATGCGTTCGCCGGGTTCATAGCCGAGAACCTTCTTGATGGTCGGCACCGCGGGGTCGTACTGAGCCCCAGGCCACATATCTATCGTTTTCTTCTGGGCAAAAACGGACCCCGCAAGCGCAAGGCTCAGCAACAGCGTTGAAACAAATCGCATAACCTATTAGCCTACAAGATCACGGACCGCTTCGACTACTGCGCCTGGTTCGTCGAGCATGATCCAGTGGGTGGTGCCGTGAACCATTCTGAAATCGCCGCGCGTCGAGAGCTTGGCGAGTTTCGCCTGCCGGCCTTGGTGGCCAGGGTTGCCTTTTTCTGCGGACAAAACGATGAGCGGGGTGTCGCCCAAGTTTGGGCAGACCATCGCCTGCGCGCACGAGGCTGGCAATTCGGCCAGATATTCAGCCATGGTAACGAAGGATGAGGTTCGCGACCAATGAGCGCGGATTTGGCCTTGCACCGCGGTTGGGAATTTCTGGATCTGCCCGGTGAGCCGTTGCGTAACGCCTACGCTGCCGGCGCCGCTTAAGAAGCTGAAGAGCTTCGGGATGGTCTGGTTGCCCCCTTCGAGAGATCGTAGAGCGAAGCGAACAATGCCGTGCTGGGCCAGCCAGGCACCCCGATTGGTGAGCTGTACTGCACGTCGAAGCATTTGTGTGCGGCGCTCATCGAGAGGGAACCATTCTTCAGGCGGGAGGGAATCCACCAGGACGACGCCCGCTACTTCTTCTGGATACATTGCCGCATACATGCGCATCATCATGCCGCCAAAGCTGTGGCCGACGACGATGCGGGGAGTGGGCGCCCCGGCAAGGCTCAAGGCGAGGCGCATTTCTTCGATCAGGTCCCGGGCTACTTTGGGCCGGTTGGAATAGGGCGACCATCCAAAGCCGGCACGGTCATAGGAGTAGACGGTGGCGAATTTCGCAATTTCCGAATCGACCAGACGCCAACTCAGGCTGGAAGCGGCGATGCCCGCTTCCAGCACGACCGGCGGCCCTGTTGTGCCTTGTTTTTGTACGTGTAGCTTGCGTCCGCCAAGGTCAACATGAGTTCCTGGCGGCGGGTACAAGATTGCGTCGAGGGCCAATCCGTCGCGCTCATAATTCTTCGTGAGCTTAGCTACCATGTACCCTTACTGTAGCGCCGTGGACAAAGAGCTGATCTACCTCTCGATTACGATAGTCGCCGCTATCCCGGTTCTTCACCGCATTGGGAAAGAACTGCTCGACGGGAACTGGTCGACCGATCTCATCGCTGCGGTTTCGATTCTGACAGGTATTGTTACCGGGCAATATCTGGTTGCTCTGATCATTATCGTCATGATCACTGGTGGATCGATCCTTGAGAGCTATGCGATCCGGCGGGCTTCGTCCGCTTTGAGTGCGCTCGCAGAACGTCTTCCCACTATTGCTCATCGCGTCAATTCTAGTGGGCACGAAGACGTTTCGCTCGACGTAATTCTAGTTGATGAGCACCTGTTGATTTTCCCGCACGAGGTTTCGCCTGCCGATGGTGTCGTAGTTAAAGGGCAGGGACGCATGGACGAGAGTTTCCTTACCGGTGAGCCTTATGAAGTGAAAAAGGCACCTGGTGTTGAGGTAATCTCGGGTGCCAAGAATGGCAATAGTCTGCTTGAAATTCGTGTTCTGCGTGCACCCAAGGATTCGCGTTACGCGCAGATCATGGGGGTGATGAAGGACAGTGAATTGCGCCGGCCGCGCATTCGGCGGCTTGCCGATCAACTGGGTGCCTGGTATTCGCCGCTGGCGCTCCTAATCGCTGCCTTTGCCGGTTGGTGGGCTTATGACTGGCAACGCTTCCTTGCCGTCATTGTCGTTGCTACTCCTTGTCCCTTGCTGATCTCGATTCCTGTCGCGCTGATTGGGTCGATTTCTCGTGCCGCCCGGGCTGGCATTGTGATTCGTGATCCCGCCATTCTCGAAGAGATCC
>CAZZGS010000581.1:0-3593 GCA_964653845.1 uncultured Bryobacter sp. | reverse complement strand
AAATCTGACGGGTGCCGCGTTCGAGCTTCTCATTGCGTGAATCGGATTCACCGAGGAGGACGAAGATCGGGCATTGGAAGGCGGCAATCTGCGGGATTCGCTCGTAGCCCGGGCTGAGCAGCATAACGAATTCCGGGCCGCCCGTCTTTGGCGCCTCCGGGATGGGCATGTCTTCAGTGAAGACCCAGCCCGACTTGGGAAGGGGCTTGGCTGAGGTGCTGATTCCGAGACGCGCCAGCAGGTCGGCGTTAAAGTGAGCGAGGGCTTCGTTCTTGCTGAAAATCTGGGCTTGCGCCCGTGAAGAACGCTGGGTGGGAATCATGTCGACCGGGCCTTTTTCCAGGTAAGGCTGCGACGGGATACGCCCCAGACGGCGGAGGTGCATCTTTTCTTCTGCCGGCTTATATTCGACGTCGAAAGTTGGGCCGCCGAAGCGACCGCTGTAGGTGCGAGGGCCTTCGACCAGAGGCAGCGTGAAGGTGAAGGCCGAGCCTTCGAGTTTCCAGGTCTGCACCGTATGCGTCATCAGGAAAAGGTCTCGACAGGTGACGCGAAAGTCCAGGGATTTATCCGGCTTCTGCTGGAAGTCGAAATTGACGTTCATCGAGGAAGCGCTGTTACTAAGCTTGCCCTCCCAGCGGCCTTCGATAGAGTTGGCTGTGCTGCGGCGGCCGCAGGCGGAAAGGGCAGGGATTGTATAGAAGAAATTTCGGCGGTTCATGGTTTTTGAAAGAGGTAATGACAGACGCCCCATTCGGAGCCGTCTCGATAGCAAAAGAGTTCGGCACAAGCCAGGAAGAAGACACGCCAGCGAACGATCCATTTGGTCTCTTTGTCTTTACCGTAACATCTGGCGAAGAGCGGACGGATTTTGGCCTCGTGTGCATCCATGTTTCGCAGCCAGTCTTCGCAGGTCTGGGCATAGTGGCGGCCGTTGATGCGCCAGGTCTCGCGGTGTTGCAAATGATCCTGAAATTCTGTGAGCAGCCCGTCTGACGGCATCTGGCCGCCCGAGAAAAAATGCTGCGCCATCCAGTCGTCCTTCTGACCGGTCTCAAAGGGGTAAGCGTATTGGCAATGCGTAAAGATGTGGACGAAGAGAGTGCCCGAGGGATTGAGCCAGGTGGAGATGCGGCGCAGGAGTTCGGCGTAGTTGCGCATGTGCTCGAACATTTCCACGCTGACGACACGATCGAATCGCTGACCCGGGTCGAAGAGGACCATGTCGGCGGTTCGGATTTCGAGATTATGCAGGGCGAGGCGTGCCGCCTCGGCGTCGATGAAGGCCTTTTGTGTGCGCGAGTTGGAGACAGCAACAATCTTTGAGTTTGGATAGTGCTCGGCCATCCAGAGCGATAGGGAGCCCCAACCGCAACCGAGCTCGAGGATTGAGTCGCCGTCCTTCAGTTGAGCGCGCTCACAGGTGATTTTAAGCATCGCGATCTCGGCCTCGCCCAGAGTCTCTTTGCCGGTTTCATACCAGGCGCAAGAGTATTTGCGACGCTTGCCCAGGGTTGCCAGGAAGAAGTCTGTTGGAACCTCGTAATGCTGTACGTTGGCGTCGGGTGTATGTGTTGCCAAAGGGCTGGAGCGGATTTCGTTGCGCCATGCCGCTTGGTCGCGCCGCGACTCATCGATCAGTCTTTTCGCGAGCAGGCGACGGATGCCGATGCGGATCAGCCAGTCCGGGAGGAGGTTTTGATCGAGCCAGGATTCGTAGAATGACGCCATCAGGATTCAGCCTGGACTTTTGGGGGCATGGGTATGAATATGCTGACCTCTTGTTGATACTTGCGATAAGCGTCGCCCTTGCTGCGCAAGGCTTGTTCTTCTGTTGGGGGGATGCCGGTGACGTTCAATACGAAGTGCAGTATCAATGCCGGGGCGATCATGCCGAGGAAGCCCCAGGGGCCTGAGAGCGCGTAGAGGCCGTAGCTGAGCCAGACCAGCCATTCAAAGAAATAATTAGGGTGACGTGACCAGCTCCAGAGACCTTCGCGGCAAACCTTGCCTTTGTTCTCGGGTTTGGCCTTAAAGCGATTGAGCTGCATGTCGGATATGGTTACGCCGGCAGTTGCGAAGACCCATAAGAAAATCGCTGCTTTATCGAAGATGTTGAACTCAGGCTCAAAGTTCAGGCAGGCGAGCAGGAAGGGTATAGCAAGCACGACGCAACTGACACCCTGGACCTGATAGAAGAGCAGAAATTTCAAGTTGATATTGGGGCCCCACTTGCGGCGCAGTTCGGCGTAGCGGCCTTCTTCCGGATGGCCGATGATTCTGTTGAGCAGGAGATGAAAGCCGAGGCGGAGGCCCCAGACGAGAACCATGATGGCGATTAGCCAGCGACGGGGGAATGCGCCTGAGCCATTGAATGCGTAGAAGGCTGCACAGAAGGCGATACCGAATGCCCAGCCTGCGTCGACGATGGCTGCGTTGCGGATGGCGAGATGAATCAACCAGAGGATGAACATCCAGGCACACATGATCAACATCGCTTGCGTGGTGAGGTTCAGAAATTCCTGCCAGAAGGGGACTGTGCTAAATGGATTCATTGATCGACTCGATTGTCTTGTGAAAGTTTCTCATGAGGCGTCGCGCGATGGCATAGATGATAAACCCGAGGGGAAGGGAGATCGCCCCCCAGATCAGGACGGCACCGAGGTTTGCCCAGAAGAGGCGCTGGATGGCACCCAGGATGTCAGATCGAAGCATCGTGTAGACACCCGACACTGTTAGAGATTTTAAGGAGGCGTCCAGAAGGCTTGCGCCTGACAGCATCAGCGGGATGTAGATCAGGAGTTGAACCGGATAGACAAAGTAGTTGATCAACATGATCAGCGGCATGTTGAGCCTCCAAGTCATTGCGGCTGCTGCGCACAAGAGCGTTGTGATGCCAAGAATCGGAATTGTGCCCAATGCCAGGCCAAGGACAATCGTGAGTGAAATCTGATCTGGGCTGGAGCCCTGACGAAGTAAATCCACGATTCTGGATTTCAGTTTATTCATGGCGTGCGGTGAAGAGCATGGATGGAGATTGACCGGGCTTCAACCGGAATAACTGGATTAGTACGTATAAACTCATGGCGATGTTGCCGAGAGCCATGATCAGGATAAACCAGAGAAGTCGGATCATGTTTTTGGATTCTTTCCATACCACCCAAACATAAAAGGTCAAAAAACCGAAGTAAGCATCCCACAGGGTAGCAACGGCCCAGGGGTTGTCGCCAAAGGTGGCAAAAGCATCCCAGATCGGCATTTTGAAGCTTGTGAGTATGGTCAAGACGAGCATCCAGATGAAGATGGCGGAAAAAACAACAATGAGGAAAGTTCTCACATTTAACTAGATGCGCGTCGCGGTGATTGGGAGTGGAATTTCGGGTTTGTCTTGTGCCTGGTGGTTGAGCAGGAAGCATGAGGTTCATCTTTTCGAGCGGGAAAGCCGGCTCGGAGGGCATACCCATACCCATACTATTGAGACAAGCACGGGGCCGAGGCAAATTGATAGTGGCTTTATCGTTCACAACGAGAGAACCTATCCGAACCTGATTCGCCTTTTTGCCGAGTTGGGGGTCGAGCGGGTGGACAGCAGC
>CAZZGS010000580.1:1381-3596 GCA_964653845.1 uncultured Bryobacter sp. | reverse complement strand
GCTCAAAGCTCCACTGGCTGAACCCTTCACCGGCCCCGCCATCATGTCCGGCAAATCGGCCGGCGTTTTCTTTCACGAGATCTTTGGTCACCGCATCGAAGGCCATCGTCAGAAGGACGAAAGCGAAGGCCAAACCTTTACCAAGATGGTCGGTCAGAAAATTCTGCCAGACTTTCTAAGCGTCAAGATGGACCCAACCCTTCACCAACTCGCCGGTACCGACCTTTACGGTTGGTATAACTTCGACGATGAAGGAGTTCAGACCAAACCAATTAGCGTAGTCAAAGCTGGCGTACTCGAGAACTTCCTAATGTCTCGCTCCCCAATCAATGGCTTCCCTGTATCGAATGGTCACGGCCGCAAGCAATTGGGTGCTGAAGTCGTAGCCCGCCAGTCGAACCTCGTTGTTGAAAGTTCCAAAGCGGTTTCCAGTGCCGACCTTCGTAAGCTCCTGATCGCAGAGATCAAGAAGCAGAACAAGCCCTATGGCCTCTACTTTGAAGAGGTTTCGAGCGGCTTCACGATCACCAGCCGCCGTGGCCTGCAGGCATTCAGCGTCTTTCCGGTCATGGTCTACAAAGTCTTTCCCGACGGCAAACCCGATCAACTGATTCGGGGTGCCGATATTGTCGGTACCCCTCTCACGAGCTTCTCGAAAATTGTTGAGACATCCAACGAGACCACCGTCTTCAATGGCTACTGTGGCGCTGAATCAGGCCAGGTTCCGGTCTCTGCTTCTTCTCCTGCCTTGATGGTGAGTGAGATTGAAGTTTCGCTCCGCGAACGGTCTCAAGAGCGTCCGCCTTTTCTCGATCGCCCGACCGGTTCCAGCATCGTTGGAGGTGTCATCTAATGCGCCGCCGCGACTTTGCTCGTCTGCTCCCTGCAACCGCTCTTGCCCAGCGTGCTCTGGCCCAAACGACAGATCCAATACTCAAGGCGATGCAGGACGAGATGACTCGCTCCCGCCCCCTGAGTGTTGTTGGTGGCCAACCGATCTATTTCATGGAATGCGCCCTTGATGACGCACAAGCCTTCCGCGCTTCGGCCAGTCTGGGTGCGCTCTTCAGCGCAAGCCCAACTGTATTCCGCGTACCTCGGGTAGGTTTGAGAATCGGAGACAAGAAGTTTGACAACACAAACTACATCTTCTCCGAACTTTTCATGGGTACCCGCTTCGACCCCGAACAGTTCCCGCTCGATAATAATTCTGCGGCGATGCGACAGATCTTCTGGCTTGCTATCGATCGTGCCTACAAAACGGCGATTGAAGCTATTGGCCGTAAGAAGGCAGCGCTTCGTAACATCACCCAGGCTGAAGAGCTTCCAGATTTCTCCGATGCTCCTCCGCTGAAGATGATCGAACCGATTCCTGCTTGGAGCGTCGATGAAACCGTGTGGAAGACTCGCATCGCCAAGCTCTCGAAGGTCTTTACCTCCTTCCCGGACATCTACACTTCATCGGTCGATTTCGAGTCTTCGCGTGACATTTACTACTACGCCAATAGCGAAGGCACAGAGCTCCGCTACACCGAACTGATCAACTATGTGAGAGCACGAGCCAACGGTCAGGCTGCCGACGGAATGCGTCTCCGAAACCATACTTTCTTCTTTCTCAATGGCAAGTCGCAAATCTCTTCCGAAGCTGCCATGGAAGCCGATATCCGGCGCACTGCCGAGGAATTGTCTGCACTTCTCAAGGCTCCTGTTGGCGAAACCTATTCTGGCCCGGTTCTTTTTGAAGCCGAAGCCTCCGCGCAGCTTTTCTCCGATCTCATTGGCAGCCAGGCTGCCGCAAATCGAAAGCCTGTGGCAGAACCTGGACGACCGATCAATCTCCCAACGGGGGATCTCGAAGGGCGGCTGAATTCGCGAATCCTGCCTTCATCTTTCACTGTTGTCGATGACCCTACACAGGCCATCTACAAAGGCCGCACCTTGATGGGCCACTACCCTATCGACCTCGAGGGCGTCAAGTCCCAACCCATCGTTCTCATCGAGAAGGGCAACCTTAAGAATTATCTTTCCACTCGAATTCCAACCCGCGATTCTAAAGCGACCAACGGCCACGCCCGTCTGCCGGGCTCTTTCGGTGGATACGTTGCTTACTCAAGCAACCTCTTTGTGAAGTCTGAAGAGAGCATTCCCGCTGCCGACATGAAGAAGAAGCTACTTGAGCTGGTCCAACAGCGCAATAAGCCCTACGGCCTTCTGG
>CAZZGS010000580.1:0-1371 GCA_964653845.1 uncultured Bryobacter sp. | reverse complement strand
CAAGCTTGACTTCCCATCCACTGCCAGCTTTGAAGAATTACGAGGTTTCATGGCAGGTTCTGGTTCTCGTCCCGCTCCTCTCCCATTGCTGGTTTACCGGGTTTACCCGGACGGACGGGAGGAGTTGGTTCGTGGGCTCCGGTTCAGAAGTCTGAACGTGCGTGCGCTCAAGGACATCACTGCCGCCGGTAACGATGAAGCTCATTTTGATTACCTTGCCAACGGCGCTCCTTTTGCGGTCGTTGGTGGCGGCAATTATGTCTTCGGCTGCACAACTGTTGCCCCAAGCATTCTCTTTGACGATCTTGAACTCGAGCGGCCTCAGGTGGAATTGCCGAAACTCCCTGTGGTTCCCCCTCCGCCACTCACGGCCTGAGGTCTCGTGAAGATCCTTTCAAGAGCCATCTTTCGCGAAGTCGCATCAAGCGCCCTGCTGGGCGTCGTACTCTTCACGTTTGTTTTGTTCTTGCAACGCCTCGGCAGTGGCAAGCTTTTTGAGCTGGTTCTGCGCAACTCGACAGACTGGCAAACAGCCGTCTATCTGTTCTTCCTGATCGTCCCTCCAACTTCGCCCTTCACCATCCCTGTCGGGGTCCTGGTAGGTGTGCTGATTGGCCTGAGCCGTATGTCGGGCGACAACGAGATCACTGCCCTTCGCGCTACCGGCTCGCCTGCAAGGCGTGTTGTAGCTCCGGTATTGACCTTTGGCTTTCTTGGCTTCCTGCTCACAGCTGCCTCGACCACATGGTTAACGCCCTGGAGCCTGCGTCAGTCCACCAAACTCATGAACAAGGCCTTGGCTGCCCAGGTGACTGCCGAGATTCAGCCTCGCGTCTTTGAAGAAGGCTTCCCCAATACAGTGCTCTATGTCGGCGACGTCATTGCCGGGCCAACCGTCAAGTGGCGCAAGATTTTCATGGCTGATTTGAGGGCGGCCGACCAACGCAGTTCTGGAGCCCGCGATCGCAGCGACGAGCCTCGCATATTACTGGGCGAAGAGGCTCTTGCCGTCTCCGACATCAAGAACAACCGCATCCAGCTTTCCATGAAGAATGGATCAACTTACGAGATCGGGAAGAACCCGTCCCAGGATGCCACGTCGTTCTCCCCGAAAAGCGATCTTGGACTACAGGCCAAAGAACCCAACGAATACCGGCGCTCCAATAACTTTCTTGAGATGGATACCTTGCCCCTGCTTCGCTTTGTTCAGTCGAAGCCG
Organism: uncultured Bryobacter sp.; assembly: GCA_964653845.1. Lineage (GTDB taxonomy): Bacteria > Acidobacteriota > Terriglobia > Bryobacterales > Bryobacteraceae > Bryobacter. Next base: position 152 of record CAZZGS010000580.1, on the reverse strand, counting down.
AGAACAGAGACCCTCGATGCCCGCCTCGAACTGAACCAGCGCGTTGCCCTGCCATTCGCGTGCATGCTGCTAGCTCTGGTAGGCGTTCCACTCGGTGTCTCCCGGCGCAAGGCCGGAAAAAGCGCAGCTTTCGTTGTGACTGTTCTCCTGGC
>CAZZGS010000579.1:645-3598 GCA_964653845.1 uncultured Bryobacter sp. | reverse complement strand
AGTTCGCCGTAACAGTAGTCTCTTCAAGGGCGAAACGGATGCCACCATGTCTCATGGAGAAGAGTGGTGGTTCCTGCAAATCGGCCGCAACATCGAGCGCGCCGCCAACACCGCAACCATGCTTAAGGTTCATGCCGCCGAACTCTGCGGCGACGCCGACATCGAGCATCTGGAACTCCTCGCGCTCCTCCGCAGTTGCAACGCCTTCGAAGCCTACCTCAAAAAGAATACGGCTGAATTTTCCGCCGACAATATCGTCGAGTTCCTCCTGCTGAACCCGCAACATCCGCACTCCATTCTGTTCAGCGTAAGACGCCTCGAAGAGTCTATCTCGGCTTTGCCTGAGATGTCCTCGCGAGGTGAGCGAGGCAAAGTCGAACGCCTCGCAGGCCGGCTCGTTGCCACGCTGCTTTATTCCAGCGTGGAAGAAATTCTTTCCAGTGGTCTGCATTTGTCTCTAGACAACGTTATCCGCCAATGCGCCCAAATGCATTCGGCAATCCACCAAGCCTATATTGATTACCCGATCGAGACCTCACTTCACGCCTAATGTACTATTCGATCCAACACCAAACGCGTTTTCGCTACGACGCGCCCGTGAGCGAGAGCATCATGGAGCTTCGAATGCAGCCCAGAAGCGAGGGCCGTCAACGCTGCCTCAGCTACTTCGTAAAGGTCAATCCCAAAGCCCGAGTCCTCCAATATCGCGACCACCTGGGAAACTACGTCCATCATTTCAGCGTTGCTCCCAAACACACCCAGTTGCTGATCACGACAGAAGCCACGGTTGAAACTTTCGATCCAAACCAATTGCCCGGCTTTCTCCCGATTCACGCTTGGGACGAATTAGACCGGATTCTTCAGTCTGAAGACTATTGGGAATTCCTGATGCCGAGTGACTTCACCGAGCCCAGTGAGCTTCTCCATACGCTCGCTCAGGATCTAAAAGCCTACCGCCGCGAAGATCCGTTAACTCTCTTGCTCGAATTGAATCAGGCGATTTACAACGCCTTCGACTATGCCCCCAAGCACACCCAGGTGAACTCCCCCATCGATCACGCCCTCGCAGACCGTAAGGGTGTTTGCCAGGATTTCGCCCACATTATGATCGCTCTCTTGAGAGGCCTCCGAATCCCGGCCCGTTACGTGTCGGGTTATCTCTTCCATATCGAGAAAAATCAAGACCGGTCCGTCGATGGAGCCACTCACGCCTGGGTAGAAGCCATGCTCCCGGGCCTGGGCTGGGTCGGCGTCGATCCAACCAACAACCTGCTTGCCGGAGAGCGTCATATCCGCACTGCTTTAGGCCGCGACTATGCCGACGTGCCACCGACCCGAGGTACCTTCCGCGGCGATGCACAAAGCGACCTTGACGTTCTCGTCCGAGTCACAAAATCAGAAGCCCCCACCATGGAAGATCCAACCAAAGAGCTTCTCTTCAACGCCAATCCACCCGTCTTCGGAGAACGCATCGCAACCCTCGACGACGCATTGGCCCAGCAGCAACAACAGCAGCAACAACAGTAATCAGGGCTTGTTCTCAAATACGATCAGGTTCTGTGTCGTGCCACCAATGCACGCAATATCCGGCCTTCGATCCGCATTGAAGTCTGCTGTAACGCACGAACTCGTTGCAATCTTTCCGTCCAGAATAGGAATGATTTTCCACTCCTTTGCCTTCTTGTCATAGCGAACATAGCGAAGCGTCACCTCGCCCATACGCGATCCATAAACCACCTCATCATTGCCATCCCCGTCCAGATCCACAGCCAGAACGGTGTGTCCCTGATCCAGCTTCGATTCCATCACCTTGCGTTCATATCCTTTGCCTTTCGGCGTATAAATTACAAACTCATGCCCATGCCACGGATCAATCGTCGCAAGAAACTTCTTGCCTGCCGCCCTCGCGACAGTTACATCGCTAGACCCGGACTTCGGCCAGGGCTGCGCATTGGCCGCATGCAGAAGACGCCGCTTGTAGCTGCCATCCTTCTGCGCCTCAAGCAAAGCGATCCCGTTGAAGCTCGCGGTAAGAATGTCCATACGCCCATCGCCATTAAAGTCATCCACATGCAACCCGTGCATCACACCTGAATCCTCATCATTGAGCAGTGTCGGCTTCAACGTCTTCCCAGGGTATGCAGTAAGCGGAATCTTGCCCCGGTACTCGGGAGGCGTCGTTTTAGGGTCAGCAAGCGGAGCGTTGATAAATGCACCATTGGCAACCTTCAAGCGATGTGAAGTCGGAATCGAGTCAATGTCTTTACGGATCCACGGCTTGTCAGGCGATCCATCATGGGTGAGTAACGAAACCGTACCCTTGGATTTCTGAGGTGTGCTCGAAAATTCATGAACAAGAAGCAATTCCGGAATGCCGTCCCCATCAATATCCATCGCAGCGACATTGATCGGCTGATTGAGTCCAGTCGCCAGAACATGCCGCTTCCATTCTTTGCCGGTTGCGCCAGGGTTCTCAAACCAGTCCAGGTGCGTCATCGCCTGGGCAAGCCCAATCAAATCCGGACGACCATCCCGATTCAAATCTACGGCCAAAACCTGGTAGCCTCCGCGAAGGTCTGTGGCGAGTGTGGTCGGCTCGAAATGTTGAGCAATGAGCAAAAGAACGAAGACATTCATCGTGTCTAGCCTATCTCAGAAATTCCATTCGAAAACTCTTGTGACGTTGATATCAAACTTTTTTGAAAGTCCTTCCAGGCTCACGGCATTCTCCACATGAAAGGAGAGTGTATGAAACTCTGGAATCTATTGATGGCGTTTGGCGTAGTGGCTGCATCAGCCGCTCCGCATACTGAGAGCGGGTCGGGGGTATTGATCCGAAGGCTGCCCGATGGGCGGACAATCGAATGTCCTTTGAAGCACACCGATGTCAAGGCCGAGGTCAGCGGCCCGCTGGCTACCGTAGTGGTCCGTCAGGAATTCACCAACGAATCCT
>CAZZGS010000579.1:0-635 GCA_964653845.1 uncultured Bryobacter sp. | reverse complement strand
GTTTACAACTTCCCGCTCCCAGTGATGGCAGCGGTAAACGGCTACACAATGCAAGTAAACGATCGCGTCGTAAAGGGTAAAATCGCCAAGCGTGAAGACGCCCAAAAGGCCTATGACGAAGCCCGTCGCCGGGGTCAGACTGCCGCGCTCTTGAACCAACAAAGGCCAAATGTCTTCCAGCAGTCCCTGGCCAACATCACCCCGGGTGCCAGAGTCTCAGTGGAGATTCACTATGTCGAGTTGGTCCCTTACGAAGCTGGCACCTACGAATTCGTCTTCCCGATGATTGTCGCTCCCCGCTACTTCCCGAAATCGATGGCAGGTCAACAAGGCACCATCAATCCGCCTATTGCCGCCAAAGGAACAAGGGCTGGGCATGACATTAGCATTCAGGTAAAGCTTGGTATGGGCACGCCCCTCGGCACTGTCACAAGTGAAAGCCACGCCATCACTCACAAGCGTTTCAACCAATGGTTCGAAGAAGTGAATCTCAGCCAGGCCCGCGAGATTCCGAACAAAGACTTTCTGCTCAAGTACCGCGTAGCCTCGCGAGAGATTGCCCCTTCCTTGCTCACGCACAAAACCGGCAAGGATGGCTATTTCAGCTTTGTGATCGATCCTCCTGCCCTAAGATC
>CAZZGS010000578.1:2003-3602 GCA_964653845.1 uncultured Bryobacter sp. | reverse complement strand
CTGGCCGTCGGTGAAATTCAATTTCGTATGATTGGCGGCCGCACGGGGATCTATACAGAGAAGGCGATGCTGGATGATGCCGCTCATGAATTCTCTGATCTGGATGCCATGGTTGCCTCGGCAGAACAGCTCTACGGAACTTACCGGTGGGATCGTTACGACGTGCTGGTGCTGCCGCCAAGCTTCCCAATCGGAGGCATGGAGAATCCACGCCTGACCTTTGCCACGCCTACGATTATTGCTGGCGACAAGAGCCTGGTTTCGTTGATATCGCATGAGCTGGCCCACAGTTGGAGCGGCAACCTGGTGACGAATGGAACCTGGAGCGATTTCTGGTTAAACGAAGGATTTACGGTTTATGTGGAGCGCCGGATTCAAGAAGCGCTTTATGGAAAGCAGCGCAGCGAGATGGAGTTTGCGATCGAGATCGGCGAGTTGAAAGAAGAGATGGCGAAGTTGCCGGAGAGAGATCAAGTGCTTCATGTCGACCTGAAGGGCCGCGACCCGGAGGAAGGCGTGACGCTGGTGCCATATGTGAAGGGCGCTTTGATGTTGCGGGCGATCGAAGAAGAAATTGGGCGTGATCGCTTTGACCCCTTCGTACGCGGGTATTTTGACCATTTCGCATTCCAGAGCATTACAACGGCAACCTTCGAGGCCTATCTGAAAGAGAAGCTTCCTAATTTGAAGCTCGATGTGAAGGAGTGGATCTATAAGCCCGGTCTTCCTGCCTCAACGCCCAAGATCAATTCTTTCCTGCTGAACGCTGTCGATGAGGAAGTGGCGAAGTGGAAGAAAGGGCAAGCCCCGAATACCAGGGAATGGGTTGCACAACAGTGGCTGCACTTCTTGCGTGCGATGCCTGCATCCTTGACCGCCGAGCAGATGGCGAAGCTCGATAAGGACTACTCATTTACGAAGTCCAAAAATAGCGAGATCCTCGATGCCTGGTTGCTGCTGGCAATTCGCCATAAATACGCACCGGCGCAGGTGGCACTGGAGGAGTTTCTTGGGCGTGTGGGTCGTCAGAAATTCATCAAGCCTCTCTATAAGGAAATGGCCAAGACAGCAGATGGTAAGAGCCGGGCCAAGGCTTTGTTCGCCAAGAATAAAGAGAACTATCACCCGATCGCGGCATCGGCAATCGAAGCTCTACTTGCGAAGTAGGAACTGGCCAACAAACATGACGTCGATGCCGCTTGAGTAAAAGCTGCGAACGGCATCGCGTGGGCTGCAGACGAGTGCATCGCCAAAGAGATTGAAGCTGGTGTTGTAGAGGACAGGCAGACCCGTGCGATCACCAGCGGCAATCAGAAGCCGGTGGAAGAGCGGGTTCTCGTCTTTGTCGACGACGTGCAAGCGGATACCGTCTTCGCCCAGCAGGGCAGGCGCAAAACGGGCCCGGTATTCGGGCTTCACAGTTGCGACGCTAGCCAAATTGCGGGCGTTGGCGCTGCATTCAAAGTATTGCGCTGCATGCTCGGCAGGAACCGAAGCGGCAAATTTGCGGAAGGCTTCGCGATGCTTGATGAAGCTGTTGAGATTTTCAGTGGCGTAGGGATCCAGCGGCGAAGCAAGAATGCTTCGATTGCCCAAAGC
>CAZZGS010000578.1:0-1993 GCA_964653845.1 uncultured Bryobacter sp. | reverse complement strand
GCCCAAAGCACGGGGCCCAAACTCCATGCGGTCTTGAAACCAGGCGATGATGCGGTGCTCGGCAAGCTCAGTCAGGGCAGACTGGATCAACTCGTCTGAGGTGAGCAGAAATTTCGGACTTAGCTTACAGTTTTCAAGTACCTTCTTGATTGCTTCTGAATCATAGGAAGGCCCGAGGGCCAGTGTTTGAAGTGGGAATCGAGGCCCATTGCCTGCAGCGTAGGCCGCGCCAATGGCTGTGCCTGCATTTCCGGCAGCAGCCTGTACATAGACATTGGTGAACTGCCCGGAAGCCTCAAAAGCGCGGACGAGGAGGGCGTTGAAGGCAACGCCTCCGGCGAGGCAAAGGTTCTCTGACTTGCCGGCCATGGCGAGTGCGCATCGCTCGATGGCTCGCTGAAGACCAGCGGCAATGTGCGGCTGAATAGATGACTCGGGCACTGAGCCATCAGCCAAACCAAGGGCCTGATAGAACTTGGCACTGAAGCCGCCAGAACCGAGACGGTCCCGGTCAAAATAACTGCGATCGAGCGACGGCCAGGATTCGGCCTGATAGCCGAGAACGGCTTCGAAGAGATCGACGAAGCGGTCGTCTCCAGCGGCCGACATCCATTGCACTTTGTGCTCATCGGCTCGAGAGGTGAAGCCAAGGAACTCCGTAACGCGCCCATACAGATCACCGAGGGAATCGGGGAAATAGGATTCCTTTTCGAGTTCCAGCTTGCCTGCGGTGGCTTGAAAACGAGCGGCACAGCGAAGGTCTCCAGCACGGTCGAGGGTAAGGACTGTGGCATCGGTAAATCCGGATGCGTAGTAGGCGCTCGCTGCATGCGCAGTCTGGTGATCGAGAATCAGAAGCTTGGCATTTGGGAAGAGCTGTTTGACCCGCAGGCTCAGAAGACTATCGGGCGAAGCACTCAGAGGGCGGGCAATCGCAACCTGATGGACATCTGCCGATTGCAGTTTGGCAATCGCGAGAGTAGCCTCGATCGCTTCAGTGGGTAGCGCGCCAGGGCTGTGATGCCGGGCGATCTTGCGTTGTTCGATCGCAGCGACGATTTTGCCGTTGACGGCAAGCGCGCAGGCTGCATCGTCTAGTAATCCGCCAAGCCCAATCACGTTCATACAGAGAGCAACCTTTCAATCGATTTTTTGCGGCCCAGTGCGGTAAAGACATGGAAGGCACTTGGGCCAACCGGCTGGCCGGTAAGTGCGGCACGTGATCCGTTAATCAGAATGCCGGCCTTGATGCCGCGCTCTTCGGCGATCTTGCGGAGTTCGGCTTCGATGCCGGCTTCAGTGAATTCTGAAGTCGCTTCGAGACGCATCCCAAGATCTCGTAACCCTTCGCGTGCGCCTGCGGCATTGAGCTTTTCAAGAGCGGCAGGGTTCATCTCGTAGTCGTCGGTAAAAAATGCACGAGAGAGGATCGCAAAGTCTTTGAGGGTCGCCATCCGCAAACGCAGAATGTCGACGACAGCGGGCAACTCTTCGTCCGAATACGGTATCGGCAGGCCGGCCCGCAATACGTTCTCGCGCACTAGTGGGGTGAGCTCTTCGAGCGGCATTGAGCGCAAGTGCTGCGAGTTCAGCCAGGTGGCCTTGGGGTCGATCGGATCGGCTTCGCTGAAGTTCACCACAGCATTGGAGCGGTTGATGCCCTCGAAGGAAAAAATATCGATCAGTTCCTGCCGTGACATCTGTTCCCTATTGTTCTTCGGGCTCCAGCCAAGCAAACAGAGGAAGTTGATGTAAGCATGAGGCAGAAAGCCTGCTGCCTCATAGGTCATGACGCTTACGACGGGGCCATGTTTGCGCTTGGAAAGCTTGGCACCGTCGGGGGCTACCAGCAACGGCAAGTGCGCAAAGACCGGTACCGGTGCCTCGAGAGCCTCAAAGATCAGGATGTGCTTGAAAGTGTTAGACAGGTGATCCTGCCCACGAATGATGTGCGAGATCCGGATGTCGATATCATCGGCGCAGGATGCCATGT
>CAZZGS010000577.1:0-3603 GCA_964653845.1 uncultured Bryobacter sp. | reverse complement strand
CCGCATCGCCGCCGCAGGCGTCCAGGAAGTCCTCCTCGTAACCGGCTACCTCTCAGACCAGATCGAAGCTGCCGCCAGCACCCACGGTATCCCCGTCACCTTTCGTCGTCAGGAGATCGTCAACGGCACCGCGAAGGCCGCCCTCCTGGCCAAAGACTGGGTGGGTAACGATCCCTTCCTCCTCACCTTTGGCGACATTCTTGCCGAGACAGAGCACTACACCGGCATGCGCGACGCATTCCCCGGCACCGCCGGAGTCCTCGCCGCCCGCCATGTCGAGGATCCCTACCAGGGCGCAGCCATCTACGTAGGCGAAAATCGACGAGCGACCCGCATCATCGAAAAGCCTGTCAAGGGCACCTCAACCACACACTGGAACAGCGCCGGTATTTACGTCTTCTCGCCCATAGTTTTCGACGAACTCGAACGCGTCCCTATAAGCGAACGTGGCGAATACGAAGCCACCTCCGCCATCACTCAAATGCTCGACGCCGGCCATCACCTGAAACTCTTCGGTCTAGACGGCGACTGGCTCGATGTCGGCCGGCCAGAAGACCTCGCCGCCGCCCAGCGAATTACCGAATTGTCACCTTCTCCACACTCTGATTGTCAAACTCATCGGTTACCCGAACTGCAATCGTAAGCTCGCCGGCACCGGGCCGATCCACCAACAATTGAAACTCCAGATCCTTTGAATCCGCTAGCCGCACCGTAGGGTCAATCAGCCTCCAGTCACCACCATTAAGCGAAATCTCAGTCTTGTTCACCACACTCGCTGAGTCGCTAGCCTTAAACCGCAAATTCACCCGCCCGCCAGCCGGCGAAGCTCCCAGCTCAAGAATCCTGGGTGCCGTATTGTCAATCAAAAACGGTGCACTCACCCCCTGCACGCTCAGTCCCTGATTCAGCGGATTCGCAATCGAATCGCTAGCCGTCACACGAACTTGATACTTTCCATCCCCAAACGCAGTGGCATCAAAGCTGTAATACCGGTCCTTGATTTTGTCCTTCAACGGCTTCCATCCCTGTTCGTTCTCACCCTTGATCTCGAGACTAAACTCAAGCGCATCATTGTTATCGTCTACCGCTAGCCATCGGGCTCCAATCATGCCCTTGGAATAGGTCAAGGACGGTGAAATTGACCCATCACTGGACACCGTCAAAATATTTGTCTGAGCCTTTCCAATCGCTGGCAGAGTCAACGTCACCGAACTCGGAATGATCGTAGACGATGGAGCTGGAAACCGGTAATTCGCCGGCGTTGCCTCCACTATATCCACCCGTGGCGCGACATTCTTGGGCAAGTAAGCAACATCCACTTGAGTCACCGACGGACCATCCTGCTGCCCGCCTTCCAACACCGCTCGCCACTGCAGGAATCGGGCCGAAGGCGACGCAATACGCCCATCCGTCAACCCAGCCCAGGCGCTCCACATCTGCGAAGGACGGTCCAGATTGCCACTCCGTGTCTCATAGCGAATTGTCCCGCCACCCGCGATCTCCTTGGCATGTAACCGTCCCCACTGCGTAAACGATCCACCATCAAAAACTTCACTCTCAAAACTACCCTGAGACTCCAGCCCCGAAGCAACCTCAAAATACTTCCCGATATTACCGGTCACGGCAATCAATCGCGTCCCGTCCTTGGCAAAAGCCGTAATCTGCGTCGAAGACAAGCTTGTCAACAACGTAGATTGCGACGGGCTATCCACCCGGTAAAGATTCCCCTTATTGCCGGTCCCGACAAGCAGGCGATCACTAGAGTCGAAGGCCAACGCATAAACCAGATCCGTCGTCGCAGTCCAAACCCGAGTCGGCGCACCATCACCATCGATGCGAATAATCTCGCTTCCACCCGGCACCATATTCGGCACCATCGGAGCGGCTACATTCACTGGCCTCGGTTGGGCCGCCCCCTGCTGTTGCTGCTGCGGGGCAACAGTCACGACAGGCTGCTGCATCACCGGAATCAACTGCGATTGCCCCGCGCTCTTCTGTCCGATCACCCCGGCATAAATCGAACCATCCTTAGCCGCTACAAGCGCCGTCACCTCACGCTTTGCCGACTGATAAACCACGAACGGATTTCCCTGATCGTCAGCCTTGATAATCAACCCGCCCGGCTCCGTACCTACATAAACAGTGCCTTTGGCATCGATTGCCAACGACCGCACATGGTCCTCATCAAGCTTCATCCATACCTTGCCGCTCCCAGTGGGCGTAATCCTGTGCAACTCCCCTTTGTCCCCCGTTGCAGCCAGCAAATCCCCATTCGGCAAAAACGCGAGGCTCCAAATGTACTTCGCCTTAGGATCATAAAATACCTCTGCAACCCCAGCCCCACTCACCCGGTAGATCTTTCCATCGGGCGAAGAACCCGCATAGAGTCGCCCCCCGCGATCCACCGCGAGAGCAAAAATATTCATCCCCTCAATCTCGGCAAACTTCTTCGACTGTCCACCCCGCGTCAGCTCAAAGATGGCGCTTTTATTCGTCGACGGCCCGCCCGCCGCATAGACACTGCCGTTAGCCCCGGTCACGGCTGTCCACAAATACGGAATCGATGGGTCTGAAAGATCTTTCACTGCCGGAGCCAGCGACAATCGCCCGTCGCTCCTTAACGCCACCTTCTTCAAACTACCCTTTTCAAAATCAGACTGCGCGTCTTGCGACCAATAACGCGTATCGACAGCCAGTGCAGTGAGCGCAAGGCCCAGTAAAACGAAAGCAGATTTGTACATGTGAGAAAGAATCCTTAGCGCACCGAAAAGCGCAAGCTGTAATTGCCTGTAACCACGTAATCGAAAGGAATCGCGGCGGCTTCTGTATATGACTCAAGCAAGGTAAGCATTGGCCGCGTCGGTGCGCGTCCAGCCTGCAACACATTCATCACCGAACTCGGCAAACTCGTCAGACTCTTGTCATCGAGATATACCGTCGGTTTGATACTCGTAATCACGGCGTAGATCTGCGTATTTTGGCGCTCCTGGTTAATCAGGTTCACCGTCTGCGACAACTCGATAAACCGGTTCGACGCCCCGGCTACAAAGGGTGCCCGGTTCAACGTCTCGGCATCCACCAGCACCACCCGGTGCTCTCCCTTCGACAACCCGCTCGGAATCTTGATCTTCAGCGACCGGCTTAATCTCTCACCCCGATAAGGCTGCACAAACACCTTCAGCGCAATCTCTTCACCCGGGTCCACTTCCGTCTTCTCAATCCAGGCACTCTCAATCGTCGCCGCCCGCCGCTCTGGAATCAGATCAATCGTCGCATTCACTGCCTTCAACTTCGGGTTCTCCAGCGTATTCGCAAAGAGCCGGTTAAACTTGTCCCCCCACCAGCTAGCCAGTCCAATCGCCGGCGGCAACGGGCTATCGTTCACTGTAGCCATCCCACTTAGATTGAGCGACGGCAACCCATCCAACTCCACCTTTCCGCTCAACCGGTAGGTCGTCTCATCGGAAAACTCATTCAACCCCGAAATCGAATTGAACAACGTCATCGTCATCAAAAACGGCGTCCACTTCTGATTCACAAAAACATTAAAGCGGAAGTCTTTATCACCAGGCACCCCACGCTTGGCTGCCAGATTACGAACCT
>CAZZGS010000576.1:0-3603 GCA_964653845.1 uncultured Bryobacter sp. | reverse complement strand
AGCAATCATTGCCCACGGCCGCAAGCCAATCAGCCAAAAAGGTCAGCGTCTCTTCGGCTACAAATCCCATTTCGCAGGCCCCACCAACAACGCAGTAGAACTCTACTTCAACGGCATCGGCTACACCGGCGTCAACCCAATCGAGAACGGCCTCACCAACGTCTGCGGTGTAGCCAAAGAAGAAGACCTCAAAGACGTCCAATTCGACGGCGACAAGTACATAGCCCGACAACCTCATCTGGCAAATCGTCTCGAAGGCCGCAAGCGACAAATGGAATGGCTCTTCACCGGCCCTCTCTTCTACGGGCCAACCGAGAACACCCAAGGCTACCCTTGCGGCGACGCCCTCAGCTTCGTAGATCCCTTCACCGGCTCCGGCCAGCTCTGCGCGATAGCATCAGGCCAACTCGCCGCCCGCTCCATAGCAAACGGTCTCACCTCAACCCAGCACATAGAAGCCTGCAGGCAACTCCTCCAGCCAGCCTTCCGCTGGTCCACCCTGATCCGCAAATCTCTAACCTGGCCCCTGGTCCCCTACCTTGCCCAGCTCATCCCCGGCCAACTCCTCTACCGCTACAGCCGCCCCAGCCCTCGCTATTGAATGCAAGATGCCTAATCCATCGGCCTGAGTTCCGGTGTTGAATTGCTCACCGCCATGATCCACCGCGTTGCTCACCATGGCCACTACCGCCACATTCGCCCCACGGGCGATTCCAAAAGCGAAAAGAGACGCTGCCTGCATTTCAACGGCCAGAACTCCTTCGGCGCTCCAATATCGAATGGCCGATTCTGTCTCGCGGTACGGAGCGTCTGTGGTCCATACTCGACCGCGTCTGACTGTCCATCCTGTTGACGCCAATTCTCTCTCCAGGCAATCGAGAATCTTAGTAGGACACTCCACATCCACGCTTGGCGCAAGATAGTGCAAAGAGGTGCCTTCATCCCGCACCGCCGACGATGCGATAACCAGGCAAGGCAGCGGTAGTTCCTGCGCGATTCTCCCGGCAGAGGTAAGCCCCACAATCAGCCTCACACCCGCCGCATGTAATTGCTCGGCGACAAGGACGGCATAGGGCCCGCCGATGGTCCGGGCAATCACTCCAACCCTCACGCCTCCGCAATCCACTTCGTACATCGTCGTGTGGAAGCAAGCCCACCCAGGCACTTTCGTCGCCAGTCCTTGCGATACAAGCGAGTCGGTCAAGTCACCGTCAAATTCAAGGATGCAAATCTCTGGCAACGCCATGGGCTGAATCCCCTGCAGACTCCTCACCGACTCCATCAGTCGACTGGCGGTAAACGCCGACTCTTCGTTCAGTTCGTGATTCAACAGCGGCAAATTCAACTCTTCGGGCATTTCAACCAATCCTACTTTAATGTCGGCCGTGGAGCCTATCGCCAAGGCTTCGCCGTCCTACTCTGAATCCTCACCAGACCCGTCGATCACCGAGTCCCCAAACAAACCAATCCGACTATACATCTCCGAAACTTCATTCTTTCTCAATTTCAAAAACTGGATAGTAGCCAGCAAGTGATGCATAAACCGCGTCAGTTGCCTGCTAGTGATGCCCTTCCCCTAATGAACCTGATCAATCGGCCGCCAGGAATAATGCGCGGGCCCATCCAGCGCCGCCGAGAAAAATTCAAGCTACATCTCCCGAAGCTTCTCCATCGGCACATGCCGAAAGTACGGCTAAAGTTAAGTATCCTTGAGCACCCAGTCGTAAAACCGGATCACCAACATCGCAATTGCAATTTCCCCGCCCACGCGGTCGTAAAGTGTCTTCGGATTGGAATTCATCGCAGTCATTATTTCTTGCATCTTAACTTCCAGACCAATACACTTCAATATTGCCGCAAAATCACGATCACCTCTACGTCCAACTGCGCAATTTCATCCAATGAACTGGGGAATTTCCCCATTATTGAGTTATCCTAATCAAATGCCCGAACTGACCACGCTCATGTGGATGGTCTTCTTCTTCGGATACGCCCTCATCGCACTTGCCGAGACGATTCACATCAACAAGGCGGCCACGAGTTTGGCTATGGGCGGTTCCCTGCTCTTCATGGCCGCAACCCGGCCAGGGGCCCACTTCGCTGAAGAACTCACACACATGGCCTCCGAAATCATGGGTATTGTCGGGTTCTTGCTCTGCGCCATGACACTGGTTGAGATTCTTGTCGACTTTCAATTTTTCGATTGGTTACGATATCGCCTGATAAAGCTTGGCCTCGGCAATCGTGGCCAATTTTTCGCTATAACTCTTTGCACCTTCTTTTTTTCTGCAGCACTCGACAACTTGACCACCTCGATTGTTATGCTCCGCATCGCGGCGATGTTTTTCAGAGGCAAATCTCTCTTCTTCACCGCCTGCGCCATAATCTCAGCAGCCAACTCGGGCGGCGCATGGTCCCCCATTGGTGACATCACAACGTTTATGTTGTGGGCCGCGAAGAAGTTCACAGTAGAACAGGTGATACAGACAACCTTGCTACCTTCTTTGGTGTCCTTTGCCGTAGTCGCTCTTTGGCTGAGTCGCGGAATCGAGAAAGTCAACGATGACGAAAACTCCGACCTGCTCGCTTCGATGCATTGGTCTCAGTGGATCATCATAACCCTCTGCCTCGCCTCCTTTACCGGCCCCTTCTTCGCTGTACAGGCGGGGCTCCCGGCCTTTACCGGCCTCATGATGGGGCTTGGAATTGTTTGGATGATTCAGGAAATGTTCCGTAAGGTCCTAAAACACGAAGTCAGTCTGATGGACAAGAAAATCGAAGCCCTCATCGAGAAGATCGATATTCCATCCCTGCAATTCTTCATCGGCATCCTCTCTGCAGTTACCGCACTGCACATGGTCGGCTCCCTCCAGGCGATGACCCAAATCCTCTACGGCGAAGGCGACCAGCGCACCATCCTCGGCCACGTCATCCTCGGCATCTTATCAGCCATCTTCGACAACGTCCCCCTTACGGCCATCGCAATCCAAAGCCTTAGTGGCACCGACGGGATTCTTTGGTCTCTGCTTGCCTTCACCGTCGGAACCGGCGGTAGCATCCTCGTCATCGGGTCCGCCGCAGGCGTGGTGGCCATCGGAATCATTGACAAACTCCGCGAAGAATTTGGCAAAGATTCCGTAGACGCCCTCTCCTTCGGTGCCTACGCAAAACACGCTGCCCTTCCGAACCTGATCGGCTTTTTCGCCGGTATTGGCACTTGGTGGCTGATGCATCGCTAGAACCACCCCTCGCGTGTAGACAATAACAGACCATGTCGCCTTACCCGTCAAGCGCTCAGCCCCCAATGAAGCAGGGCCTTCTCACCCTGCTCGTGATTGCAGTCTTCGTCAATTACATTGATCGCGGCAACTTGAGTGTCTCCGCCGCTGTGATGGGCCAACTCTCCTCGGCGTTCTTCTGGGCCTACTCGCTCTGGCAGGTCCCCGCCGGCTGGCTCATCCAGCGTAACGATGTCCACCGAGTCTTTGCCATCGGCAATCTCAAGCCGGCAGATCGACTACCGTAGCGAGTAAAGGACGTAAGTTCCGATGGCGTAGACGACGGCTATACCCAACGAATCCCACGCCAGGAATAACCGCTTCT
>CAZZGS010000575.1:2351-3612 GCA_964653845.1 uncultured Bryobacter sp. | reverse complement strand
GGGTTCTGGATATTGCCACGACGAATTTCTCTGGGGTTTTGCCTTCGCTCTACTTGAACGAGGATGGATCGTTCTTCCGCGATACGGCGGAAGCGGCTGGCCTTGGCAAACACTTATTGCTGGGCTGGGGGATTGCATTCTTTGACCATGATGAAGATGGGCGTCTCGACCTGATTCTTGCCAACGGACATGTTTACCCGGAGGTGGACCGGGCGAAGTTTGGCGAGACCTACCGGCAGCCGACGCTGCTCTATCGTAATTTAGGTGGCGGCCGTTTTGAAGACTGGAGCGCCAAAGCCGGTGAGGCGTTGATGCGCCCCAAGGCTTCGCGTGGGTTGGCCGTGGGTGACCTGGATGGGGATGGCCGGCCTGAGATCGTAATCGCCAATATGAACGAGGCACCGAGCGTGCTGAGTCGGGATGGTGTGCGTGGGAATCTGTTGCGGGTGACGCTGGAAGGGACTCGATCGAACCGGTCTGCGATCGGGGCTCGCGTCAGGGTGGAGGTGGGGAAGGCTCGCTATGTTGCGGAACTGAGCAGCGGGGGGAGTTATTACTCACAGCACGAGAGCGCTCTCTACTTTGGGTTGGGGGCGGCCACCAAGGTAGACCGCGTGACAGTAAGGTGGCCACGAGGGACGAGTGAGGCTTGGCAGAATATAGATCCTGCCAAATCTTTGCACTTGATCGAGGGCAAGGCGCCTTAGATCGGGACGCCGAAATCTGTCCAATTGAGGACTTTGCCTTGTCGGCAAACTTCGTTGCCAAGGATCGCCGTAAGTGCCGCCGTTGCCCCGACAGTGACGTCTGAGGGGTTCTTGGTACCCTTCTGGATTGCATCGTAGAAGGCGGTGGTGTGGGCGTCGGGGTTCTCTTGTACCTTCGGTGAAATGACAGCCTGCTGCTTGCCGTCGATCGTGTACATGGCGTAGGAACTCATGAGCTCGGCTGAACCCTTGCTGCCGTAGACGTTGATGTACTGGTTGTTGGCGGGCATGTTGCGCGGATGGAAGACGAGTTGGGTGAAGGACATCTTGACTCCGTTTGCGTAGTCGTAGGTGATGCTCTGGTGGTCGTAGATGTCGCGACCCACGGGTTCGTTCTTGTGGAGTTGAATTCCGCCGAAGCCTGCAGCTCGGGTGGGGTGCTGGCCGATGACCCAATTGCAGGCGTCGAGATTGTGGACGGATTGCTCGACGAGATAGCCGCCGGATTTGGCGTAGTTGAAATACCAGTCGCTTGAGGGGCCGGTGTAGTCGAG
>CAZZGS010000575.1:0-2341 GCA_964653845.1 uncultured Bryobacter sp. | reverse complement strand
CGTCGTGGATTTGCTGCACGGCGGTACGGAGTTGCACCATAGAACGCAGTTGCTGGCCCGATTGGAAGACGCGCTTGCTTGCCTTGGCGGTGGCTAGCAATTCCTTGAGGTCGGCTGCGGTGGTTGCAATTGGTTTTTCGCAATAGACATGCTTGCCGGCTTTGAGGGCGGCGATTGCCATCTCGGCATGCAGGTGGGGCGGAGTTGCGATGAAGACGGCGTCGATGTCTTTGCGGTCGAGAATTTTGCGCCAGTCGGTGGTGGTTGCCGGGTTGCTGCTGGCCGATGTGGTGGCTGCCTTGTCGAGTCGGTCGGGCTTGTTGTCGCAGATCATCGCCATTCGGGCGCTCGACTGGTTGAGGATGCTCCCGAGCAGGAAGGAGCCGCGGTTGCCCACGCCAATGATGGCGGTGGAGACTTGCGAGTTCGGGCTGGTCTGGGCCAGTAGGCTGGAGCCGGTGGCTAAGAAAAGACGGCGGTTCATGATTGTAATCCTCTGATGACGGTTTCTATATATTGTCGGGCACGCAGGGCGAGCTGGTCGATGCGGGATGGGTCTGTGGGCCTTGGGAGTAGTGGCTCGAAGATGTTCTCGAAGGTGAGTGGAATGGTGAGGCCAGTATTTAGCACTGGCGTGAGTAGCTTGTAATGGTCGATCTCGCCAAAGCCCGGGCCGCAATCTTCGTCGCGGGGAGTGTTGCGGTGGTCCTTGATGTTGAAAGCGCGGATGTGTTGCCAGCAGGTCTTGATGTCGGCGATGGGGTCTTGGTTCTCGTAGTCGAGGACGTTGCCGGCGTCATAGCAGATCTGGATTTTGGGATGGGCGATTTGTTCGACGATGCGGGCGCATTGCTGGCCGGTGGCTGTGTTGCCCCCGTGTTGTTTGATCAGCACGGAGACGTTGGCCTGCTGGGCGTACGGTGCGAGTTTGGCAAGGTTGTCGATGAAGGTGTCGCGGCCGCCGGCGACGGTTTTGCCGAAGGTGAGCAAGTAGGGGATTCGGGCGGCAGCGGCCTGATCTATGCGGCGACGGTGGGCGTCGTATGAATTCGGGGCTTCGAGATTCACGGTTGAGAACATCATTACCGGGTCGAGGCCCTGGTTGCGGCAATTGGCAGCGAGTGCTTCTGCTGTCTTGGGTGCGGCATCCACCGCGAGGACTGGTTTTGACTGATGGTTGACGCCCCAGGCGACATGACTGAAGCCGGCGGACCGGATGCCCTCCAGTGCACGTTCAAATGAGAACGCCGACCACGGCAGGGTCATAGCCGCTAACTGGAAGCGGGTTGCGCGGGTTTGTGCGGCGAGGAGTGGGGTGGCCAGCAGACTGCGGCGGCTCAGCATCGACACTATTTCTATCATGTATACTGCTCGGCGTGAAAACACTTCTCTTGATGATTTTGATTAGCGGTGCATTGATAGCTGAGGCGAGGAAGAGCGACTGGATTCAGCTTTTTAACGGAAAGAACCTGAAAGGCTGGACTCCCAAGATTACCGGCCACGCCGTCGGCGACAATTTCGGCAACACCTTTCGGGTGAAGGATGGATACCTGACGGTCTCCTACGATGGCTATGATTCGTTTGCGAACCAGTTTGGACACTTGTTCTATAAGGACAAATTTTCGTATTACATCATTGCCGTCGAGTATCGATTTGTTGGGGATCAGGCCAAGGATGGACCGGCTTGGGCCACTCGCAATAGCGGGATTATGGTGCACGGGCAACCCGTCGAGACCATGCAGAAGGATCAGGATTTCCCGATTTCGATCGAGATGCAGTTGCTGGGTGGCTTGGGGAAAGGGCCTCGCACGACCGCCAACTTGTGTACCCCCGGCACGAACGTCGAAAGGGAGGGCAAGCTGTTTACTCCCCATTGTCTGAATTCGACTTCAAAGACCTACGATGGCGACCAATGGGTGAGGGTAGAAGTGGTGGTTAAGGGCGGGGAGAGTATCGATCATCGGGTGGAAGGTATTTCGGTATTGAAGTACGAGCGGCCACAAGTGGGTGGGGGAAATGTTTCGAAGCATGACCCGGCAGTGAAGGTAGACGGGAAATTGCTTGAGGAGGGGTCGATTTCGTTGCAAAGCGAGAGCCACCCGGTGCAGTTTCGGAAGGTGGAATTGTTAAAGCTGGTGGGCTGTATGGAAAAGAAGTCGAAGAAGTATCGGGATTACTTCGTGAAGAACGATGCAAATGCTTGCCGCTAAAAAGAAAACTCGCGAGCCGAAGGCCCGCGAGTGATTCGTTTGGCTTGAAGAAGCGCTTATGCCTTGCGGCGGCGCAAAAGACCCAAGCCGATGAGGGCAGAGCCGAGCATGGCGTAGGTGGAGGGCTCAGG
>CAZZGS010000574.1:0-3612 GCA_964653845.1 uncultured Bryobacter sp. | reverse complement strand
TCTCATCCCGGGCCTGATCAACACCCACGCCCACATCCCAATGTCGCTCTTCCGGGGCATCGCCGACGACAAGCGACTCCAGGACTGGCTCGAAAAATTCATCTTTCCTGCCGAAGCCGGCAACTTAACACGCGAGTTTTGTTATTGGGGCACCATGCTCGGTTGCCTCGAGATGATGCTCTCCGGCACAACCACCTACACCGACATGTATTACTTCGAGGAAGAGATTGCCCGTGCAACCAAAATTGCCGGCCTCCGCGCTGTCCTCGGCCAAACCATTATCGGCTTCCCCGTCGCTGATGCCAAAACCCCCACAGACTCCCTCGCCCGCACCGAAGACTTCTTCAAGAAATTCTCCAACGACCCGCTCATTACCCCGGCCGTCGCCCCTCACGCCCTCTACACCAACACCCGCGAAACCCTCCAAAACTGCCGCAAACTCGCCAACCAGTACAACAAGCCCCTCCTCATCCACGTCTCGGAGACCAAACGCGAAAACGACGACATGATCAAACAGCACGGCAAGAGCCCCGTCCAGGTCCTCAACGAATGGGGCATCTTCGATGGCCTTACCGTTGCCGCACACGTCATCTGGGTTGACGATGCCGACATCGCTACCCTCGCCCGTAAGAAGGTCGGCATCGCCCACTGCCCGTCGTCTAATATGAAGCTCGCCAGCGGCATCGCCCCTGTCCTCAAACAACTCGCCGCCGGTCTTCACGTCGGTGTAGGCACCGATGGCCCCGCCGGCTCAAACAACGACTTCCACCTCATCGAAGAAATGGACCTCGCCGCCAAACTAGCCAAAGTTCACGCCATGGACCCAGAGGTACTACCAGCCAGAGCCGCCCTCGAGATGGCCACCGTCCACGGTGCAGCCATCCTCGGCATGAGCGACAAGATCGGCTCGCTTGAAGCCGGTAAGCTCGCAGACATAGTCTTCCTCCGTACAGACTCACCCAATGTCGTTCCCAGCTTCGATCCATACTCGACAATCGTTTACGCCGCCAAAGCAGCCGATGTTACCGATGTCTATATTCACGGTGAGCCCGTCGTTCGAGCCTCCAAACCTGTCAGGATCAAAAGCGCCGAAATCATCGCCCAAGCCCGCAACTACCAGAAGCAAATCGTTCTATCTCTCTCGAAAAACAAGTAATACCCCACTACTTACTACCCATACCCCGAATATTAAATTGAGAGATCGCCTAAAGTTTATTCGCACTACCCCTGCGAATCATGCATTACAAATCATTCGCGATCGCTCGCGCGGCGCTGACCGCCCTCATTCTCGGTGCCTCTGCCCAGGCAACGATTTTGACTGAATATACAGACCTTGGCTCGTGGACAGCAGCTACAACCGGCCAAGTTACACAGAATTTTTCCGGCGCTGGAAGCCCCTATGTGACTTCATTAGCCGGAATCACATTGAATTCAATCAACTATCGTGGTTTTTACAACGAAAGCTCCTCTGTTGGCTACGGAACGTATCTCAATGGCGTCCCACCCCTCGGCGACGATTTCGGATTTGGCGCCCATATGCTGGGTGGCGGGTTTGGCATCAATGGTACCGGTGCATCACCTGCCGATACGGGTCTCCGCGTCGATCTTGCTTCACTCCCTTCGATTAATGCTTTGAGTTTTAATTTCTCAGCTTGGCGACACGATGCAATCAGTACCGCGCGAATATATTCAACTCCGGGAACGCCTATAAATCTCACACTTCAGGTTTACGAATCTGGATCGCTTACGGGCACCCGTTCTCTGCTGGTTCCATCTGGATCTCCCCTCTCTGGCTTCTTTGGGTTTACAACAAGTGGGACTATTTCATCGGTTCGCCTGCTTATTAACAGCCCGACCGGTACTTTTGGCAACACGGTTGCTCTCGATAACCTCTCCTACGCCACAATCGGAACTTCAGGTGGTGGCGGTGAAATTCCCGAGCCGCACACCTACCTCCTATGCGCCGCCGGCCTCTTCGGTGCCGCGCTTCTTCGCCGCAAAAAGAACTAAATCCAGTTCCATATCCACCAGGTCCGGCATCTTCGTCCCTCCCCCTGCCGGCACCTCCACAAAGCCCAGCGCCTCGTACATTCGTACAGCGCTGGGCATCTTCGTTTTTAAGGTGTCCAGATGGATCTTATCGGCCTGATAATCGCGAAAGATCTGCCGTGCCGCTTCGGTATCTTCCGGAAGCGCGCTTGCCGGATGTTAAACTGAGATTCACGTGGGTTCAGAGGCCAAAGATTCCTTTCAAGAGTTAGTTGACATTATGGCGCGTTTGCGAGCGCCTGGCGGATGTCCCTGGGATCGCGAACAAACCTTCGACACCATCAAGCGCTACACCATCGAAGAAACCTACGAAGTCATCGATGCCATCGAGCGCAAAGACTTTTCAGCCCTCTGTGACGAACTCGGCGACCTAATGCTCCAACCCGTGTTCTACGCCCAAATGGCCTCCGAAGCCGGCCTCTTCGACATAGGCGATTCCCTCAAGGCAATCAACCAGAAGCTGATCCGCCGCCATCCGCATGTCTTTGCAGACACTCAGGTTGAAAATTCCGACGAAGTCCTAACCAATTGGGACGCCATCAAGGCCACAGAAAGAGCAGGCACCCCTCAAGGCCTTCTCGATTCCGTCAACCGAGCCCAACCCGCGCTTATGGAATCGATTCAGATCTCGAAAAAGGCCGCCAAAGCCGGCTTTGAGTGGCCCACCTACGAAGACGTTCTCGCTAAGCTTGCTGAAGAAGTCGACGAACTGAAAGAAGCCCGGGCCACACAAGACCAGGCAGCGATTGAATCCGAGATCGGCGACATCTTGTTCACTGTTGTCAACTTGGCCAGATGGGCCAAAGTGGATCCCGAACAAGCCCTGCGCCACACCAATACGAAATTCCGCCAGCGCTTCAGCCACGTCGAAAAGCGGGTAGAAGAACAAGGCAAAGCACTTGGCGACACCCCAATCGAAGAGATGGAACGCTATTGGCAGGAGGCCAAAAAAGCATGATTGAAGTCCGCGCTCTAACCGAGCACCGCGAATTCGCCGAAGCCGTAGCCCTCCAGAAAACAATCTGGGGTTTTGAAGAAATCGAGCTGCTCCCGGTTCGCCTCTTCGTTGTTGCAACCAAAGTCGGCGGTCAGGTTTTTGGTGCTTTCGATCAAGGCCGCATGGTAGCTTTTCTTCTGGCAATCCCGGGCCTCAAGTCTGGCGGCATATACTACCTCCACAGCCACATGATGGGCGTCCTGAGCGAGTATCGCAACGCCGGCATCGGTCGCCTCCTCAAACTCAAACAACGCGAAGACGCTCTCTCGCGCGAAATCACTCTCGTCGAATGGACCTTCGACCCCCTCGAAGTCAAAAACGCTTTCTTCAACATCGAACGTTTGGGTGCCGTCGTCCGCCGTTACGTCTTGAATCAATACGGCACCACCAGCAGCGCCCTCCACGGCGGCCTCCCGACAGACCGCTGCGTTGCAGAATGGTACGTCGATAGCGACCGCGTCACCCACCTCCTCCAAAAGGGCTCCTTCGAGCGCCCCGCCGAGGTCGCCCGCATCGAGATCCCGGTCGCCATCCAGCAGTGGAAGCACCAGGACCCACCCCGTGCC
>CAZZGS010000573.1:0-3618 GCA_964653845.1 uncultured Bryobacter sp. | reverse complement strand
CCTCCACACCTGCCAGCCCGCCGGCAAGAACAAAATCTGGCGCGCCGCAGATCTGGCCAAGAAAGACCCAACCGCCCTATTCGTTGCCGACGATCCCACAACTGTGGAGCTGCTGGACGAAGCCGCCGGCGTTCTCGGCGTACGCATCCGCACCCTGGTTGACATCTACGCCGGGCTAACGCGCCACGGCCACGCCGCAGGCCAAGCTGGCCTCGCCCTGGCCCAAAAAGTAGCAAGTTCAAAGAACCTGCAATTCAGCGGCATCATGGGATACTCCGGTGCAGCCAGCCACACCAAGGGCTGGGCCGAACGCCGCGCCCATTCCATGCAGGATGTCGGGCCTGTTGTCGAGACCGCCCGCCTCTGCCAGAAGTCCGGCCTCGACGCCGCAATTATTACCGGCGGCAGTACCGGCACCTACAATATCGATAAAGAAATCGGCCTCACCGAGCTACAGGCCGGTTCATACGTCTTCATGGATTCCGCCTACAACCACATTGGCAAAAAGAGCGGCGACACTCGCTACGATGATTTCTCAACCTCACTGCATGTGCTCACCACTGTCATCAGTCGTAACCATCCGAACCAGGTAACAATCGATGCAGGCAATAAGGCTATGCTCAAGCCCACCGATCAGGTTGCTAACCGGCCCGAAGTGAAGGTTGAGAATCAGGGGGCAGAATTCGGAATCCTCCGCTGGCAGGACGGCAACGGCTTTACCCTTGGCGAAAAGGTCGAGCTGATCACCACCAACCTCGATACAACAACTAACTGCTACGACCGCTACTACGTCTGCGAAGGCAATAACCTCGTCGACGTCTGGCCCATCATGGGCCGCAGCGGTGCATTGCAGCGCTAGGCCTCGCCACACTCAACCTCAAATTTTCGCAACGCTTCTACAGCGCGAATTAGAGATGGCGGCATACCTGGTGGCAGAGCGGCATTGGCTCTGCTCCAGTCATAAAACTGGCTTGCCAGTGATTTGCAGCCAGCGAGATCTGCGCTCGGATGGGCACGCTTTTCGCGGTGGTCTTCATCCAAGGCCTGCCCCGTTTGGGCGAACTCGATCCAGGTTTCGATGGAACGTTTTGGCAAGAGCACGAGCAGACAGTCCTCTTGCTCAAAAGTTCTACACTCTTCGGGCAGAAGTGAATCCCGAAGCTTCCTTCCAGTCGCTTCAACCGACTTCACATCACAATCGATCAAAACAATCAGCGCGATTCGCATAAGCTGCTTCCGCTTCAAATAAGCACGAAACTCAACCGGAAACTGTTTTTCGACATAGTGCTTTCCGGATCCAGAGCCAGCCTTCAGAAATCGCGGAGCCCGTCTGAAACGCTCACCAAGCTTCTCGAGCAACCGCCGGGCAAACCCCTGGTGCTTCTGGTCCTCGCACAGCACTACTATCTCGGTAATCCGTGGCATCAGTTGAGTTCCCAGCCTCTCGCAATCACCTCCGCCGGACTCAGGCCGTATTCCTCCACATCTTTGAACCGCTTCCATCCAATCCGGCCATCTTCGCCGCGTGAAAGGACAATGCCGTAATCCTTGGCGAGTTCATTAAACAACTCAGGATGGTGCGAAGCAATGATGAGCTGAGTCCCGTTCTCCTGCGCTGCGTCGAGTAATGCGTGAATTAGAGGCTGCACCTCTGCCAAGGCTAGAAAGTTCTCCGGCTCATCCAAAAGCATCACCGCAGGTGGTGGCGTCCTTAACCAAATGAGAGCGCAAAGGGCAACCAGCACCTTTTGGCCATCTGAGAGTTCCCCGAAATCCAGTTCATACCCGAAGTTAGCTCGCGCCTCAAAATAATTGAGTTTCAGCCGTGTATCCAGATCGACTTGTGAAAAGGAAAGTTTTTGAAGCCCAGGCAGGAGTTCTTTCAATTCATGCTCAAATCTCGAAAACGTTGCCGCATCGAACGACTCTTTTGATCTGAGCCAGCCGATTAAGTTACTTGCATCAGATTTCAGTCGAAGATGAAGTTGTGCGTCTCCAATGCTCTTGATTCGTGCAGGATTCGGAAAAAACGTAAAGAGACCCTGTAACGCCTCACGAAACGACTTGAGGGAGTTTTCGCCTTCGAGGTCACGAACTGCTCCAATAACCGAGTTTCCCGGCTGAAGACTAAACTCAACTGGCAAACCTTCGCGGGTTTGGAGCACTTCACCATCTTTGGCTTCAATGACGCTTTCCCCCTCTCGCGTCAAACTTTCGAAAACTCCCGTTTGGATAAAATCCTCGTCGAAAGTGATTTTAAGTTCATATACGAAGTTAGCGCCCGAGTGACTGATGTCGAGTCTGATCTGGACTACAGCCCCGGTTATTGTAGCTCTGAATATTGATTGCGGATTGAATAGACTCTTGATACTTCGATCCCCTTGCAGCATCAGCCGCAGGCCCTCAAGCAGCCCAAACAGCGTCGACTTCCCTGTCCCGTTCTGCCCAATCAGAAGGCAAATCTGGTCTGGATTCCAGTCGAAATCTTCAAAACACCGATAGTTCTTCACTCGCAGCCGGGTAATCATGAGCTTCCCTCATCATACGAACGGCGTATCATCAAAAGATAGCGATGTCTCAAATTGAATACCAAAGCCGCAGCGGCATTGCCGTTTCGCGTTCCACCTCGAAGCTCCCTTATTCGAAGGGCCTCGTCAAGTGGCTTCGCGAACTCGACAAAAAGCGCGGTGTTTTCCTTTCCTCCGGCTACGAATATCCGGGCAGGTATTCCCGTTGGGATTTCGCAAGCGTAGCCCCTCCCGTTGAAATCATCGCTCGTGGCCGTGACATGGAATTCCGGGCCCTCAATACCCGCGGCGAGATCATCCTGGCCATGCTCGTAAAGGTGCTTGAATCTCATCCCCACTGGGACGCTTTCACCGTCGAGCCCACCATCCTTCGTGGCCTCCTGAAACCTCTCCCAGCCCTGTTTAGCGAAGAAGAACGTTCCCGCCAGCCCAGCGCCTTCTCCATCCTGCGCTCCCTGATGCAGGAATTCTCCAGCCCCGAAGTCAGCGACCTCTTTCTGATTGGTGCCTTCGGCTATGACCTCCTCTTCCAGTTCGATCCTATTGAGCTGAAACTCCCCCGCGAAGGAGTCAAAGACCTCCAGCTTTTTCTCTGCGACGAAATCTACCTGATGGACCGCAAAAAAGAGGCCATCGAGCGTGTCAGTTTCGACTTCACTCACGGCGCAAGCTCCACCAAAGGCCTCGCCCGGGAAGCCGGCCCTGTCTCGAAGCCCACCAAGCGCAAGCCCCGCCCCATCGAGGCCGATCACGAACCCGCCGAATACATGGCCAAGGTGGAGACCTGCCGAAAAGGCTTTAAGGCCGGCGACTTCTACGAGGTCGTCCTCCGCCAGACCTTCTCCGCGCCCTATTCCGGCAAGCCCAGCGAACTCTTTGAGCGCATCCAGATCGCCAGCCCCAGCCCCTACGAATTCCTGATCCAGTTTGGCGAAGAACAACTCATCGGCGCTTCACCCGAAATGTTCGTCCGAGTCGAAGGCGACCGTGTCGAAACCTGCCCCATCTCCGGTACAGCCAAGCGCACCGGCGACCCTCTTGTCGATGCCGAAAACATCAAGCAGCTCCTCAACTCGGCCAAAGAAGAGTC
>CAZZGS010000572.1:0-3629 GCA_964653845.1 uncultured Bryobacter sp. | reverse complement strand
TCGTCAATGTAGACTTCAACGTCTCCGACGGTCTTAGTTCCTATCACTCTCTACAGACCACAATCGAACGCCGCTTCTCTAACGGCGTCGGTTTCCTCACTGCCTTCACCTGGGCTCACTCGATCGACAACGTCGCCAATCAATTCGGTGGTGCAGACAATGGCCCCATCCCTCAAGATCGTCGCTTCCGCAATGCCGACCGTGGCACTTCCGGTCACGATATCCAGCGCCGCCTCGTTCACTCGATGAACTACGAACTCCCCTTCGGCCAGGGACGCAAGTTCACCGCCGGCAACAAGTTGCTCAATAACATCATTGGCAACTGGGATTCCAACCTCATCGTCGCCGCCCAATCCGGCCTTCCCTTTACTCCCGTCTTGGGCTCCTCCGTATCGAACGCCGGCGGCAGCCGTCCGGATCGCTACAAGAACGGCACCCTCGACAACCGCACCATCGCCAAATGGTTTGACACCTCCTTCGGCACAGCCGCCAGCGGCGCTGCCTGGGGCGCTCCCGCCATCTTCACCTTCGGCAACGGTGCCCGTAACGTCCTCCGCGGACCCGGTCGCACCAACGTCGATTTCTCACTCTTCAAGAACTTCCTCATCACCGAAAACTGGAAACTCCAGTTCCGCACCGAGATTTTCAACCTCTTCAACCACGCCCAGTTCGACCTGCCCAACCCGAGCGTAGGAACCCCGAACGCCGGCATTATCACCGGCATTGTAGGCACCCCGCGTCAGATACAGTTTGTGCTGCGGCTCTCCTTCTAAGAGCCGAAATCCAACAACAACCAGAAAGCGCCCGCTCCCCAGCGGGCGCTTTCTCATTTCACGAGAACCAGCGCTGCAACCTGCTTGGCCAGCGCCGCCCCAAACTCACTCCAGCTCCCCGTACTTGGCCTCTCCCCCAGCTTCTTGCTCTGCGCCACCCGCAGTTCCATCAGCATCGCCTGCACCTTGTGCGTACCCCACAACCACTGAATCACATTCGCTCGCCCCAGCCCATCCACCTTCATCCTGGAGAAGTACTCCCGGTCTGGATCAAAGCCTGTCCGTTCCTTCAGCACCGCATACAACTCCTTCCCCAACTTGCTATCCGGCGGCCCCTCCAGATACTCACCCGTCTCCGTATTGTGCAGGGTCAGAAACAGATCGATCTTCTTCCCTTCCTTCAGCCACGTCTCGATCGCCGTCTTCTGAGCCAGTATCTCCGGCCGATTCGATACATCGTTGGGCGCATCCCAGTTCCGGTTCAGATCAAAACCCTTCTGGTTGAACCGAACCCCACCCGAATCCACGCCATCCGGATCATTCCACGGCAAGATCTTCCACACCACACCCGGCGGCAAGTTCCTCATAAAGCCATCCCCCACCCAACTCGTTCCAGACTCCCAAGCATGTTGCCGAAACATCATCCACACCACCGGCGCATCCACTTTTCCGCCCGACAAATCGAAGGTCCAAACCTCAATCGGCTTACCCCCGATGCTCTTGCCCCAAACTTCAATCGAAGGCTTCAACTCCTTGCGCAGCGGCATCAGACTCTTCTCGGTATAGGGCGGAATATGCGCTACATAAAAGGTGCTCTTCTTCGGTCGAATCCGCAGCCGCCACTTCGGCTCAGTCTCGTCGTAATCACCAAGCGCCTGCTGCCACAACCCCTTCTTCCCTTCCCTCCAGTAAGGACGCGTATCCTTCGTGATCGCACCACGATTGGCCTGATAGTTATACTCGCCCGGTAAGTCCACCAGATCTAGAATCACCTCGGCACCGTTGGGCACGCCGCTCACCTCAAACGAATACCAACTCGCCTGCCGGTTGCGTCCATCCTGATCGGTCTGCCCCTTCACGCCCACACGCAAGTGCAGCGCGTTCACCGCGCTCACCTGCCCAATACTTCCGTTCGGGAAATTCGCCGACACCTTCAGTTCGGCGCGCGCAGCTGCAACCACCAGCAGCGCGTTCACAAGGATTCTGAGACTCAATTTGCCCTGCTTTCAGCCACTTGCCTCAGGCGTCGGCGCGCCGGGCTTTACTCTCGTCTAAAGTTCTTTCCTGGAGAGCTTATCGGCCAGGTATTTACTGGCTCGCATCGCCAGCGCACAAATCGTCATCGTCGGGTTCTGTGTCCCTGCCGTAACAAAGCTGCTCCCATCGACACAAAAAGGTTCTTGATATCGTGACTCTGGTTATAAGCGGTAAAAACGCTCTTCTGTATTCTATGCCATGGTTTCCGTTCACTCCCCTGTAACGAATTCACGATACGCTCACTTCATGCGCATCTCTCTTCTTGTAGCCTTTGCCGGCGCTCTCTCCGCACAGTTCCCCGCTTCTACGCCTGACGGCTATGATCTGCCCAACGGCTGGAAGCTCACCCCCGCCGGCAAACAGATCCGCACCGAAGACATGGTTCTCGGCCTTTCGAGATCTCCCGACGGCAAAGCGATCATCGCCCTGCACTCCGGCTTCAACCCCCACGGTATGGTGGTCCTCGATACCAAGACGGAAGAACCCTCGCAGCGCGTCTCGCTCAAGTCTGCCTGGCTCGGCCTCGCCTGGTCGCCAGACGGCAAGCGCCTTTACGCCTCAGGCGGCAACGCCGTTTCCCGCCGTGACCCAAGCGTCGCCCCGATCTACGTGCTCGATTATGCCGACGGAAAGGTCTCCGAAAAACCCACTGCAGAATTGCGTGGTCCCTGGGCCATGAATGAGACCTATTGGTCAGGCCTCCTCCACCACCCCAGCAAACCGATTCTCTTCGCCGCCAACCGTGGCACCGGCAATCTGGCTGGCCACATCGCCATCTTCGACACCACAACCAACAAGATGACCGGCAAGATCGCTGTCGAGGTAAACCCCTATGAGCTGCTTCTGAGCCGCGACCTCAAGACTCTCTTCGTCTCCAACTGGGCCAGCAACTCCGTCAGCGTCATCGACCTCGCCAGCAGCAAAGTCGTCCGCAGCATCCCGGTCGGTGCGAACCCGAACGACATGTTCCTCGCCAAAGACGGCCGGCTCTATGTCTCCTGCGGCAACTCAAACTCGGTCTTCGTTATCGACACCGCCAAAATGCGCTCGGTGCACGAGATCAACACTGCGATGTATCCCAACTCCTTGATCGGCGCGACACCCAACGCTCTGATTGCCGACAAGGACGAGAAGATGCTCTTCGTCGCCAATGCCGACAACAACACCGTCGCCGTCGTCAATATCGCAGAGGCCGAAGAGTACAACGTGATGGGCTTTATCCCCACCGGCTGGTACCCCACCTCTCTGGAACTCTCCGCCGACAACAAGAAGCTCTACATCGGCAATAGCAAGGGCCTCGGCGGTTATGCCAACCCTCGCGGGCCTCACTCGCCCATCGAAAACGATGGCTCAACCGTCGGCAAGGGCAGCGTCAAGCAGCTCATGAAGGGCACCATCGAAATCGTCGAACTCGGTGACCTGAAATCGAAGATCAAGGCCTACACCCAGCAAGCCATGCGCAACAGCCCCTACCGCGACGAACAGTGCACCATGGCTGTCGCCCCAATGCCAAACGTCAAAACTATCGTTCCACGCGAAGTAGGCATCGGCTCGCCCATCAAACATGTCATCTATGTCATCCGCGAGAACCGTACCTAC
>CAZZGS010000571.1:0-3644 GCA_964653845.1 uncultured Bryobacter sp. | reverse complement strand
GACTTAAACATTCGCGTAAATTCTCCCGCCTGTTGGGACGGAGGCGGCGCGATTGGATGCGTGATCGGGTTTACAGGGGCCGGAGTGTGTTGCATCAACGGCGACTGGAACATCCGGTTGAATTCATCAGCATCCTGGTTTGCAGCGGGAGGAGGCTGCGCAGCGGGAGCAAAAAGAGAATCGAAGGGAACTGCTCCCGGAGGAGGCGGCACGTAGCTCGGCATCTGGCTGGTGCTGGCGGCAGGCTTGGGCTGGCTAGCCATAAACATCTGCGTGAATTCCCCAGCACCCTGGGCCGGCGGTGCCATTGGGGCTGGAGCTACCGGTGCCGGTGGCGGTGCAGACGGTGGCGGTGCAGACGGTGCCTTGAACATGCGAGTAAACTCACCTGGTTCCTGGGCTGGGGGTGCTGTCTGAGGCGGCGCTGTCGGGGGCGGCGCAACTGGAGCAGGCTCAACTTGAGCAGGCGCAAAGACCGGCGCGGCAGCTACAGGCGCCTGCATCGCAGGCATCATCATCGTCCCACCGTCCGCCGCTAAAGTTGCGATCGGAGGTGGCGGAGGCGGCACCGATAGTCCATCAAATTTGAATGCCCCAGCCTTTTGCATCGGATCTGCAGTCTTCGCCTGGCCCAGGCTGTACAACCAGTCGCTCAAGCTCGCCCCAGGCGGCAGTGGGCGCGTGACCACATATGCCTTGGATCCTTCACGAACTACCTCAAGGATTGGCTTTTCGCCGAAACTGGATGCTTGATATTGCTTCTGAGCCATCGCAAACAGCTCGTGAGCATCGGTGCGGATGATGTGAATCCACACCTCCTCACCAGTCATTTTTATTATGGCTTTGTATGAAAGAGC
Source organism: uncultured Bryobacter sp. (assembly GCA_964653845.1). Lineage (GTDB taxonomy): Bacteria > Acidobacteriota > Terriglobia > Bryobacterales > Bryobacteraceae > Bryobacter. The sequence continues at coordinate 2,787 of CAZZGS010000571.1, read as the reverse complement.
TTCGGCCGAATCGGCTATTGGGGCGACAAGTTGGTATGTGGACTCGAAGGACATGGTTGTATTTACCTATAAATTCGTGCCTTTATGATAGCCTGAGATCTCACTCGCGATGAAGCAACTTTCTCGTGTCGTTTGGTCCGAAGGAATGCATTTGGCTCCTCATCATTTTCAGGCCCAAAAACGCTACTTCGAAGATCTGATCGACTTTACTTCGCAATCTCTGAACTACTCCGCCTTCGGCTTCGCCGGGATCGAGTGGAGCGAAGAGGCGTTGAAAAACGGACGGATTGAACTTTTGCATGCTCGTGGCTTCATGCCAGACGGTCTCGCTTTTGTCATGCCCGAATCCGACCCGCTACCCGAGAGTCGACCGGTGGCTGAACTGATGAGTCCAGTTGCACGTTTCGCCACGGTTCATTTGACGCTTCCGTCATACATTCCCGGTGGAGCCAATTGCAGCGACGAAAAGACTCGCTTCGCTCCCGACGAGCGTAAAGTGGTCGACGAAAACGGTGGTACCGAAGAGCGTGCCGTCACTTTAGGACACAAAAACTTCCGCCTGCTGCTCGATCACGAGTTAACTCCAAATCTCACCTCGATTCCGATTGGCCGCGTGATGCGCGATGGGGCGGGGAACTTGGTCCTCGATCCGGACTTCATCCCACCACTGGTTACAATCCAGGGATCCAGAAGATTGATGGTGATGCTCAACCGCCTGGTAGAGATCCTGTCGTCCAAAGGCAGTGCTCTTCGCCCGGAACGCGCCAGCACCAAACTCGGTGGCATGAGCCAGCGGGATGTCGCCAGCTTCTGGTACCTGCATTGCATCAATTCGGCAATCGCCGACCTCAGGCACGCCTCAGAGGTAAAGAAAGGCCATCCAGAGGAACTCTACCGTCAGATGCTCAAGCTCGGGGGTGCCCTCTGCACTTTCAACCTGAAGAAAGACCCGTCAGATCTTCCCCTCTACGATCATCTGCAGCCCGAGCGTTGCTTCCCCCAACTCGATGCTCATATCCGCGAAGCACTGGAAACCATTCTTCCTTCCAGTGCCATGCAAATCCCTCTCAAGTTGTACGCACCTTACCTGTATGAGGGAACCATTGCCGATGAACGCTGTTTGGCCAAATCACGCTGGATTCTTGGCATCCGCGCTCAAACCGCTGAAAGTGTCATCATCCTGCGAGTGCCTCAGTTGGTAAAGGTGTGTTCGCGTGATTTTGTCGAAAGACTCGTACAGGGTGCTCACTCGGGGCTGGAGTTGTTGCATATGCCAATCCCTCCCTCAGAAATTCAAGTTAAGACAGAGATGCAGTACTTTGCCATCTCTCGAGTTGGCCCATGCTGGCAGCAGATCGCCAGGATAAAGCAGGCGGGCGTTTACGTGCCGGGAGAATTTCCGGCTCCGGAAGTGGAATTGATCGTAATTCTTGAGGCATAAGGGGGGAACCATGCAAGGTGTAAGTTTGATGGAACGAGAGACGCTGGCGGTCATCTTTCAAGAGCCGCTCACCGCCGTCGTGCGAGTTTGGGCAAATCCGCAAATGACGCAGGACCCTCACGGACTGCGCGAGAGCATGAAGACGGCTCTCAAAACTTCGATCGAAGACGCCAGACGCAAGACTTTCTCCGAAGAAGAAACCAAGCTTGCCATGTTCGCCGTGGTTGCCTTTCTCGACGAAACGATTCTCACCCAGGGCCAGCCAGCTTTCGCCGACTGGCGTCGCAAGCCTTTGCAGGAAGAATTGTTCGGCGTCCACATAGCAGGCGAGATCTTCTTCCAGAATCTCGAAAACATCATGCGTCAGCCCGATAGCCTTCCGAATTCCGATCTCCTGGAGCTGTATGCCCTCTGCATCAGCCTCGGATTCCAAGGGCGCTACAGCGCAGGTGGCCGAGCTGAACTCAAGCGCATCGTCGATTCCTGTATGGATAAATGCCGCCGGATCCGCGGTGCCATGCCCCCCTTGTCCCCTTCCGGTGGCCTCCCTCTCACCGATGCACCGCTCGCCGCAAATGATCCGTGGTTCCAGCGCATGGTCATGATCGGCGGTGGGCTTTGTGCTTTGGCTGTAGTCGCTTTTATCGTCTACAAACTGATGCTTGGCTCTGGAGCGGACGAGCTACGCTCCATCGCTCAAGAAATGACTCGCAGGTAATTCGGAGAAACAAGATATGCTCTTTGGCCTAATTGTTGGATTTTCGTGGATAGCATGGATGGCGCTGGGCTGGTTCTTGCCAAACTGGCTCGGCATTGCCGGTAACGATGCATGGTTCGTCAGAGGCCTCTTTTGGCTCATCGGCACTGCCTTTGCAGGCTTTCTGATTTACTGGAAGGTCACATCGGACCGAAAGAAGAAAGCTCTTGCCCTTGCCGGAGAACAAGGCGCTGAGCTCGATTTCGTCCTCGCCGAAGCTGACAAGAAGCTTCAGGCCACTGGCGGCAGCCTCGCTACGATGCCTGTTGTCTTTATCATGGGCGCACGTGGTTCTGCCAAAACCACACTCATCACCAACAGCGGCCTTGAGCCGGAATTGCTGGCTGGTCTCGTCTATCAGGAAGGCAACCAGCTTGTTCAAACCAGAACCGCAAACGTCTGGCTTGCCAAAAAGACAGTTTTCGTTGAAGCGGCTCCAACCTTGCTCGAAAACGACAAACTCTGGAAAGCCTTCTCGCAGCGCTTCGCCCCAGGTGGCATGACCGCTCTCAATACAAGTTCCACTCCCGCACCGCGCAGCGTGCTCATGTTTGTCGGCACCGAAGAATTCTTCCAGCAGGGTGCTGGC
>CAZZGS010000570.1:0-3645 GCA_964653845.1 uncultured Bryobacter sp. | reverse complement strand
ATCCTGAATGAAGGCAACCTCAAAGCCGGCGGCCTCGGCTTCGGTGATAAGGCCCTGCCCGCTCCACAAGCCGGCCTTATGGCCTCACTCGCGCAAGGCATCGTCGGCGGAGAAATGGCTTGGCCCCTCATCCTGGTAGGCATCGTCTTCGGAGTCGCCCTGATCATGGTCCAGGTCAAAAGCCCCATGCTAGTCAGCGTCGGCATGTACCTCCCGTTCGCAACAACGTTTTCGATCTTCATCGGTGGTCTCCTACGCTGGCTCAGCGACTCGATCGCCGAACGCCGCGGCTTGAACGAGGCCCAACGTGCCCGCGTAGAAAACGCCGGCGTCCTCGTCTCTTCCGGCTTGATCGCCGGCGAAGCCCTCTGCGGACTCATCACGGCATATCTCGCCTGGCAGGAAATCAAAACCTGGGAATTCACCCCAAACCCCAGCTTTGCCCTCGGCATCGTCGTAATCGGCCTTTTGGGCATGCTCTTAATCAGAATTCCGCTCGGCGCAGCAGGCCGGCCTGAAGATCCCGCACCGCCGACAGCTATGATGTAGAGTTGACACGAATTTCTACTACGCATCCCCTGCCCAGTGGCACCAATTGGTCCACCATTTACACCGGTGTTGCCCTCACCACCATGGCGACGCTGCTGCTTGAGCTCACCCTCACCCGCATCTACAGCGTCATTTTCTACTATCACTTTGCCTTCCTCGCGATTTCGGTGGCTCTCTTCGGCCTCGGCGCAGGCGGCGTCTTCTCATACGTCGTAAGCGGCTGGTCAGGCACCCTCTACCAAAAGCTTGGCCGCCTGGCTGCCTTCAATAGCGTCTCCGTCATCGCCTCGCTCGTCTTTCTGCTCACCCGCAAAGGAACCCCCGGCAACCTCGAACTCGTAGTCATCTACTTTTTCTCGGCACTTCCATTCCTGCTCGCTGGCGCAATCGTCTCGCTAGTCATTTCAGAAACCATCGACCGCATCGAACGTGTCTACTTCTTCGATCTCCTCGGTGCGGCCGGCGGCTGCCTCTTGCTCATCCCCCTCCTCGACACCTTCGGTGGTCCCAACACCGTCATCGCCGTCGCCGTCCTCTTCGCCGCTACTTCTGCGATCTGGTACAACCTGGCCAAGCAACACAGCGGCCGCGTAGCGGCAGTCGCATTGGCACTCGCCCTCACCGCTCTCTTCGTGTTTAATATGCGACTAGATTGGATCGACATCCGCTACGCCAAGGGCTCCACCCTCGCCAACGAAATCTTCGTGAAGTGGAATAGCTTCTCTCGCATCGCTGTCTCAAAAGAAGGCGGCACCGGGCTCCCCAATATCGTCATTGACGCCGACGCAGCCACCGGCATCTTCACGCAGGATCATGACAATCTCACCGACGAAGCCCGCAAGAACATCCTTAAAGGCGGCCCCGCCCTTGCCTACAAATTGAAGCCCGGCGCCAAAGCCCTCGTCATCGGGCCCGGCGGCGGTTGGGACGTCTCGCGCGCTCTCGTCAGCGGCAGCAAAGACATCACTGGCGTCGAGATCAACCCGATCATCGCCACCACTGTCATGCGAGAGAAATTCCCCTCGCTCAGCCACAACCTTTACCTGCGTCCCGAAATCCGCATCTTCGTCGAAGACGGCCGCAGCTTCGTCCGCCGCAGCTCAGAGAAGTATCAGGTCATCCAGGCAACGCTAGTCGATACCTGGGCCTCCACCGCAGCTGGAGCCTTTAGCCTCAGCGAGAACAACCTGTATACCTCAGACGCCTTCTACGACTATCTAAGCCATCTCTCAGACGACGGCATCCTCGCCTTCACTCGTTGGGGCTTCGATCCGCCACGCGAATCCCTGCGCCTTCTTTCCATCACCATCGATGCCCTCGAGCGCCTCGGCGAACGCAACCCCGCCCAACACGTCATCGTCGCCCGCGAAGGTTCGGGGCAAATCCAGGGCTGGGGTGCCACCGACACCGTCATCCTCTCCCGCAAACCGATGAGCGGTGCCTTCGTCCAGCAGGCTATCGCCGCGATGAAGGAAGGCAATATGGAGCAGGTCTATTATCCCGCCACAACCCGAGTCACGCCTTTCCAGCAACTCCTCACCACCGTCGACCGCGAAGCCTTCTTCACCAACTATCAATACAACGTCACCCCGGTAAACGACAATCGCCCCTTTTTCTTCTACACAGTGCAGCCGCGAGACATCCTGAACTTCCTCACAGTCACTTCCAAAGAAAGCGCCGACTACAAAATCAACCGAGCCGTACCGATGCTATTCGGGGTCCTCTTCGTTAGCGTCATAGCAACGCTGGTCACTCTCCTGCTGCCACCCCTGGTACTCGGCCAACAGCTCCCACAAAGCCGCAGCCTCCGCCTCTTCCTGCTTTACTTCGTTTGTCTCGGTGCGGGCTACATCATGATCCAGGTGTCGCTGATCCAGAAATTCGTCCTTCTCCTCGGCCACCCCACCTATGCCCTCACGGTCATCATCTTCTCGATGTTGATCTCGAGCGGACTCGGCAGCTTCTATTCCAAGCGCATCGTCAAGAACAACCCGGAGCGTCTCCGCATTGTCCTTCTGTTGATTGTGATCCTGGTTCCGGTCCTCGGCTACTTCGCTGGGCTAGTCAGCGACCTCGGCCCCGCCTGGCCACTAGCTATCAAAATGCTAACTACGGTCCTGGTGATTGCCCCGCTAGGCTTCCTGATGGGCATCCCCTTCCCGACGGGCCTCGCGACGCTCGAAAGCTGGGACAGCTCCGCCGTGCGTTGGGGCTGGTCGATGAATGCCGCCTCAAGTGTCCTCGGCTCTGCCATGGCGATTTTCTTTGCGATCTATCTCGGCCTCTATCAGACTCTGGTTCTCGGCGGCCTGCTGTATCTGGTAGCCGCCTGGATCTACCGTGCCACCGCCGAGCGTGCCACCCATGAGCAAGCAAGCGTTTGAGAAAAAACTTGAAGCCCTGGCAGACCTCGGCCCCGCCGAGCTACGCAAAGCCTTAACCGACAAGAACAACTTCTACGTCGGCAAGGCAGCCAAACGCGCTGCCGCTCTAAACGCCACCAACCTGGTCAATGACCTGCTAGAAGCCTTCGATCGCTTCCTCGAAGGCGGTGCCGAAGCCGACCCCAAGTGTTGGGCGAAAGCCCCGATCATCGAAGCGCTCTTCGAGCTAGGACACCGCGAACCCGCAGTTTACTTAAAGGCCTTCCGGTGCATACAGCTTGAAAACGTCTGGGGAGGCAAGGAGGATAGCGCCACTCAAGTGCGCAGTCTTGCCGCGCTGGCGCTGATCGAGTCGAACCTCGACCCCATACAACTCCTCCGAACCCTCCTCCACGGCCTCACGGACACTTCCAAACAAGTGCGCATCGACGCTATTCGGGCGCTAACCAATCTTGGCCGCTGGGAAGCAGAACTGCTCATCCGACAAAAGGCGCTAACCGGCGACGGCGAACCTGAAGTTATTGGGACAGCCTTCAGCGCAATCCTGGAATTGGACCAATCCGGCTCAATCCCCTTCGTCGTAGACTTCCTCCGCTCCGACGATGAAGCAGCACAACTCGAAGCAGCGGCAGCACTAGCTCAATCCCGCCACGAGGAAGCATTTCTGGCGGTAATGAAGCTCTGGCCCAGAATCCTCACCCGGGACATGCGC
>CAZZGS010000569.1:0-3662 GCA_964653845.1 uncultured Bryobacter sp. | reverse complement strand
GCGGCACGAGCCGAGTCTGCCATTCTGGCAGCCGCAGAGAGAGTGGTGAAAATAGGCGATCCCGAATTGGCGTCGAGTTTTGCGACGACACTGGGGGCAGTTCAAGATCCGCGCGCCAGCGATTTACTTTGGAGTTTCGTGAGGCATGGGGTGGCACGCGAGCAGTCTCTCAGCGTAATCACCTGGAGGAAGGACGTTCGGGACTTGGCACGGCTTGGATCATTGCTGATCGAGCCGGCGTCGGGAGACTTGCTTCAGACAGAGTTATCGAGCCTTCCCTCTGCCTTGCGGAATGCTTACGGTGAGGCGGCGTTGCCTTTTCTTGAAGCGGGAGTTCAGAAATCAAGATACGTTTTTGTTCGGACCGGATGCGCACGGGAATTGGTGCTGGCGGGGCGTGGCTTAGGTTTTTCCTTTATCGTTGATGCTATCGAAGGGAATCGGCGTTACCGGATGGAGATGACGCAGTTCGTGCGAGACAGCATCCCGGAGATTAGAGGAGCTTCTGTCGAGGAGTTGCTTGTGTTTTTGAAGCAACGAGCCAAGTGAAGACGGCTGGGATGGGAAGCCACGTTCTCGAACCATAAACGGTTTGGGGTGGAGGTGGAATAGAAGATCTAAGCGCCACAGCAGGAGGTGTTTTGGCCCTGCATTCGCAATTTATTACACTCGGCTTACAAATTCGCTGACAATCACATCACGTGCTTACAGTGCGATGGCATGGTTGTAGTCATGGGCGATGTTTTCAACAAATCCTGTAAGGCAGCCAGTTCGCGGCGGAGCTTTATCGGTCTGGCAACTGGATTGATGGTGACGGGCGTCAATGCCGCCAGCGCGGTGCGCCCGAATATCCTCATGATTGTTTCCGATGACCTGGGGTGGAACGATGTTGGATTTCGCAATCTGGCGATCCGAACGCCGAATCTCAACTGTCTGGCCGGCAATGGTGTGCGGCTGGATCAGTACCGGACGATGTCGATCTGCAGCCCAACGAGGGCGTCACTGCTGACTGGGAGGTCCGCATTCCGGCTGGGAGTGCCGGCGGCTATTCCTGCCACCGATGCCTTGCCGGCGAGTGAGCGACTCTTGCCACAGATGTTGAGCGCCGCTGGTTATCAGACTGCACTCATTGGCAAGTGGCACCTGGGGACGATCACGCCAGAGTATCTGCCGCACCGCCGGGGTTTCGATTTGCATTATGGGTTTCTGGGTGGCCAAACGAGCTATTTTACCCATCAGGGCGCCGGGAACCGGGTGGACTGGTACAGGAACGGAATCATCGTGAACGAGGAAGGTTATACGACTGACTTGCTTGCAGCCGAGAGTATCCGGTTTATCAAGGAACGCGATAGGGAAAGGCCCTTTTTTCTCGACTTGTCACTGAATGCGCCGCACACACCACTGGAGGCACAGGAAGATTTTCTGGCCAAATATTCGAACATTGAGGATCCAGACCGGCGGAAGTTTACAGCGATGGTCGATGCCATGGATGCAGCAATCGGAAAAGTTATTGGGGTACTCAAGGATGAAGGAATCGCCGACAATACGCTGATCCTTTGGATGAGCGACAACGGTGGCCAGGCGACCATGAATGGCGGCGGCAGCAATGAGCCGTTGCGTGGCCAGAAGGGCGGCGCTTACGACGGCGGATTGCGGGTTCCGGCATTGGCAGTTTGGCCTGGAGTATTGCCGCCTGGACGAGTTCACAATCGTTTGTTCACGGTAGTGGATTGGTTGCCGACCCTTGCCGAGGCTGCGGGGTTCGAAACGGGTAGCATTGAGTTTGATGGCGTCAGCTTGTGGAAAGACCTCTTGGGTGGCGAAGGGGTCGAGCGAGGCGCGGTGGTTCTGGGTGGGGGCAACAGCTCAGCTGTGTTTAGTGGCGAATACAAGTTTGTGGAACAGACCATGGGGCAGACTACGGCTCAGTCTTTGTTTCGGATTTACGAAGACCCTAACGAGGAAAAAGATGTGAAGGCGCAGTATCCGGAAGTAGCTTCGGAACTGCTAGCGATTCTACGGGCTCATCCCAGAGGGATAGCCGATAAGGCGAGGTAATCGAATCATGAAATTTCAAATGAAGAATATTTTGGGACTGCTGTTGGGATGCGCGGCGATGCCGTGTCTGGCGCAGCCAGGAGGCATGCAGGCAGGCGACGGCGTTTGGCTGCGGGATGCACTCTTTGGCGAGGTGGAGACCTTCGATCCCTGCCTTGCGCACCAACCAGGTCAGGGTCAGTATCACAACCATGTTCAACCGATTTGTTTGCGTTCGCAGCTTGGGGACAATGTGCAGATTGTGGCGACAGGGCGGGCTGGAAGTGTCTATCGAGAGAAGGCCGCACCATGGACACACTCGCCTATCCTTGGCTGGTCGCTTGATGGCTATCCGATTTACGGGCCCTATGGCTATAGCGATCCGAGGAATGCTTCGAGTGTAGTGAAACGGATGAAGTCCGGATATCGTCTTCGTGAGATCACGCGTCGAGATTCGCTGCCGGATTGGGCTCTCGGATATCATCCCAACGTTGCGCAGGTGCTTCCCGCTTCACAACAGGGGCCGCTGGTGAACGAGCGGTTCCCGCTTGGCCGCTATGTTGAGGATTACGAGTTTGTAAGTGGCCTTGGCGATCTGGATCCATTCAATGGGCGTATTGCGATCACTCCCGATTTCCCCAATGGTAGTTATGCCTACTTTGTCACGCTTAAGGACGATGGTAATCCTGCATTTCCATACATCATAGGTTTGCAGTATTACGGAAGCGTTCGGACGCAGGCTGGGCAGGGCGCGGCCACAGTGCCGGGCGATGCTCTGGATTACTTCAACAACGGACAATTCGTGGGACAACCCAACTCTACCGACGCGCAGTTGAAAAGCCTGCAGACGAAAAACTCCCAGACTCAGGCTCGAGCGCTGATTGCGTGGGATCCTTCGGCTGGACCGCAAACGACTTGGCCGGGGGTACAACCGGCAGGAGCGCGTGCGCCTGGTGGCGGTGTGACGACTCCCGCCAACGCCGACATTCAACGCATTCGCACTACGGAGAGTACGATCTATCTCAATTCGAATAACCTACCGAGCTATGTCATCGGCCCCTGGTTTGCCGGGAGCATGAACGGTGGCGTGTTTATGAATTGGGCGGCAGCATTAAATGGCTCGGCGCAGCTACCGCGCGCACCACAGCCGGCGACGACCAAAACGAATACGGGTCTTGGTGTCATCGGTGTGTGGGTGAACGGAGTGGCTGTGTTTAACGCCGCCGATGGAGCGTCCTATCGCAATGCCTCGGGCGACGATGCCGGTGGCGGGAATGTGGTTGCCAATGCGGTGAGCCGGTCTTCGGCATCGCTCGAAGGCGGGCCTGTGACGCCGGGGTCGCTGGTGACTGCCTTTGGACAGTTTGACGCCAAGCTTGCCACTGGCACCGAAGCCGCAGCCAGTGCAAACTGGCCAACGACACTTGGCGGGGGCACTGTCACGGTGGTAGATTCGAGCGGGGCGGCATTGGTTGCACAAATCTCCTACGCATCCCCTAAACAGGTGAACTACCGGGTGCCGACGGAAGCGTCGACGGGGTTGGCGACGGTTCGTCATACGGCGGGTGGAGTCACGGTGATGAGCGCGCTTAACATCGTGTCTGTATATCCTGGAATCTTCAAAC
>CAZZGS010000568.1:2894-3672 GCA_964653845.1 uncultured Bryobacter sp. | reverse complement strand
CATGTTCAGCGCCTACAACGGCATCCGGTGGGGACTGGGCCGCCCCCGCCAATTTCAATACGAACGAACCCAAAGCCGCATCGGTGGAACCCCGTGGCAATACCCTCTGCGCTTCATCGAAAACTCTCCTCTCTTCCGCGCCGATCAGGTCAAGACGCCAATCCTGACCATGCACAACGACGCCGACGACGCCGTGCCTTGGTATCAGGGAATCGAGTTCTATCTATCGCTACGCCGCCTCAACAAGGAGATCTACCTCTTCAATTACAACGGCGAACCGCACAACCTGCGCATCCGCGCCAACCAGCGCCACTTCTCGGCCCGCATGTTCGAATTCTTTGAGTACTACCTGAAGGACGCACCCAAGCCCGAGTGGATGGAAAAGGGCCGGCCCTTCCTCGAACGTGAACCGAACGGACCGAACCGCCCGGCCGCAAGCGACGACGAGCCCTAAATGCTCGCACAACTTAGAGATGAGCCGCTGGCAAGGATCTACGGCCAGCAACTGACACAAGTGGTCTACATCGAGACCACAGCCTTGATCGCACGCCTCCGCCTAGGTTCGCTGGTGGATGTCGAGCGGCTTGTTCTACCCTTCATTAACGGCGAGAAGGACAGTCTCGCAAAATTGACAGCCAGCCATCTTTCAGGCCACCTTCTCTTCGATGAATTGCACCGGATCACCCGCAAAGGGGTTTACCGCGAACGTGTCCTCGCATCTGCTGCCAGCGCCAATTTCTCGATCTACAACGAAATGAGCGATGGCGTCTTTATGGGC
>CAZZGS010000568.1:1356-2884 GCA_964653845.1 uncultured Bryobacter sp. | reverse complement strand
CGCGCCGGCCAGATTGAAACCGCAGTTGAACATTATGAGCAACTGGAAAAACTCTGCCTCCGCTCAGACGGCCTCTGGCGGCATTCGCCTTTGTGTGATGCGGCCTGGGGAAGAGGTAACGCCTTCCCTGCCCTCGGCCTCGCCCTCACACTGGAATCCACTCCCCGCTTGCTACCCCAATTCCAGCGCCTCCTTTCAACGCTCGCCAAGCACCAAACCCCAAACGGTCTCTGGCGTCAAGTCATCGATCACCCAACTGCATACGAAGAGTTCAGCGCCACGGCCATGATAGGCGCAGCCATGCGCAAAGGTGTCCGCAACGGTTGGCTGAACCGGACTGCGTTCCAACCGCTGATCGACCGCGCCGCCAAAGCTTTGGCGGCCAGAACCAGCACCAACGGCGAACTAGTCGACGTCTGCGAATCCACTGGCAAGCAAAAGACTCTCGAAGATTACTTGAATCGCAAAGCTATCCGTGGACGAGACCCCCGCGGTGGTGCTATGGCTCTTTACTTCTCCACCGAACTGTCATGAATTGAACCTCGTTCCATATGGCGAAGAAGCGTCGGGAACATCATCGGGAATCTCTACACGAGGAAGTTCTCTCAGCCGCCCTCAATGCGAGCCATTGCCACCAAGGTCGATTGCTCACCCGGCATTCTTTATCATTACTTCACCGATAAACAGAAAAATATGGCCCGGCTCATCCGTGAGACCTTCCTCCGGCTTCGTGCCAGATTAACGGCAATCATGAACGATACAGATGCCATTGAAGCCAGCTTGCGTTCCTGCATCGATTTTGGTCTTGCGAATCCTCACCCTTACGCGCTTTTGTTGATGAATGCAGCAATTTGAGACGGACACGAAAGAATCGTCGCGGCTTTCCAGGAAGGCGGCTTGCATACCTTTGCCTGCCTTCACAAATTATGCACCCTCGCGCTGGAAGTCGGGAAGCTTCGAGAGGTGCTGAAGGATACCGAGGAAATCGCTCAAACTCTGTGGTCTTCGATTCATGGCACGGTCTCTATCCATTTAGCCTGCAACGGATTCCCGTGGATCGAACGAAACCGCCTTCTCGATCGGCAACTCGACATTCTCATGGCGGGCATTTTGTAAACCTGATCATTTTTTTGCAACCTGATTGAACACTGTTCAATTCCTGAATGCATGTTCAACACGGAAGCCGGTTTATGAAATTCATAGCCTGGCAAATGCTTACTGGAGACAAAGCCAAATACCTGGGTCTCATCTTTGCGATCGTCTTCTCTACATTCCTCAGGTCTCGATCTTTTGCGGTCTTATAAGTCGCACCCCTTCGAAAATCCACGACATTGTAAAGTACAACATCTGGGTGATGGACGCCAAAACTCAGTACCTTGATGAAGTCGAAGCCTTCGCCAAATTAATTCTGCCTGCAGGCAAAGCACTGGAATCTCCCGCCCTCAAAACCGAAATTCCCAGCGACCTTCTAAAGCGCCATCCCGGCGTCCGCGCGTCCGAAGCCAGGCTAGCCGCTGCGATGTAACGG
>CAZZGS010000568.1:0-1346 GCA_964653845.1 uncultured Bryobacter sp. | reverse complement strand
ATAGACATCTACCCAAAGATCTCCCTGATGGGCCGTCAGGGCCCCTCACTTTCTAATCTCAGTTTTGGTGGCGGCAATTTCTTTAGTTTCGGTCCACAGTTACAAGTACCGATTTTTAACAACTGCTAAATCAAGTCGAACATCGCTGCCAATGACGCGCGCGTCGAGCAGGAGAAAATTTTCTATAGCAATGAAATCCTCACCGCATTTGAGGAAGCAGCCAATGCCATCGCCTCCCTCCAGCGCGAACGCGAAGCTGAGCTTGGCCAGTCAATCCGCCCGCACTCAGGTCTTGGTCGAAAGTGTTGCCTTATTCAAGGCACTCGCTGGCGGCTGGCCAAACTAACTTGCCGCTAAACTCATGAGATGCTCCTTTGCCCAGTGCGCGACTGCCAGCAGCCGCTCGTCCGCGAATCGCGACGTCTGGTCTGCGAGCGCGGGCATTCCTTCGACATGGCTCGTAGCGGCTACGTAAACCTGCTCCAACCCCAAGACAAAAAATCAAAAGATCCCGGAGACAGCGCAGCGGCGGTAGCGGCCCGCAGGCGGCTGCACGACCTTGGCGTCACAGCACCGCTTCTCTCATCAATCTCTTCACTCCTCGAACTAACCAACGAGGACGTCGTTCTGGACGCAGGCTGCGGCGACGGATTCTACCTCGGTAATCTAAACAAAGAGTCGGCCTGCCAGGCCCACGGTGTCGATATCTCGATCCCGGCCATCGACGCCGCCGCCAGGCGCTACCCTTCCTGCGAGTGGATTGTCGCCAATGCAGACCGCAGCTTGCCCTATGCTGACCGCAGCTTCACAGTAGTCACCTCGATCACCGCACGTATGAATTCGAGCGAATTCCGTCGGGTGCTCCGCGAGGATGGCCGGCTCCTGGTAGCCATTCCAGCCCCGGAAGATCTGATCGAGCTAAGAGGCGCCGGCCGGGAGCGAGTCGAGCGAACCATTGAAGCCTTCGCCGTAGACTTCGAAGTGATTTCCGCGTCTCGTGCCAGCGCCTCGGCAGACCTCGATGCAGCCTCCGTTGAAGACGTCCTGTTGGCTATCTATCGCCCCATGCAGTCACAAGCCGCAGTGGCCTCAAAGGTCACCTTCAGCTTCGACCTGATTCTGATGCGTCCCCGCAGCGCTATCATTAAGTCATGATTCGATTCGCCACCGCCATCCTCAGTGTTTCGCTGCTCGGAGCCGCAGACATGACCGTCTACAAGACGCCTACCTGTGGTTGCTGCGCCAAATGGGTCGAGCACGTTCGCGCAGCAGGCATCAAGGTCAAAGTGGTGGAGGTCCCAAGCACCGCAGCAGCCCGATCCAGCGCAGGTATCAAAGAAAAGTAC
>CAZZGS010000567.1:0-3676 GCA_964653845.1 uncultured Bryobacter sp. | reverse complement strand
TTCGACAGGAATACATCGAGTTTTCAAAGCCCCCCTATGCCGTTGACCCTCTTGATGAGGTGCTCGTCAAAAAGGCTCTCGAGTCAGGCGTCAAGATCCGCCTTATCATCGAAAAAGGCACCCTCGACGCTCCACACCGCAAACGCCTGAACGAATACGCCAAGGCCGGTGTCGAGGTGCGAGAAGCCGAAGCACTGCCCATGAAGCTCGCTGTCTTTGACAGCAGCTTCGGCCTGGTCGCCCTCCTCGATCCGGTGCTTACGCGGCCTGCCTGGACCGCCGTCATCTTTGAACATCCGGGCTTCGCCGAAGCTATGCACGCTCTCTTCGATAACCACTGGAAAATCGCCAGCAAACTCGATTAAGCTACGGATTGGCTTATGCGCTACTTCTTACTGCTTCTCGCTGTGCCGCTGCTCGCGGCTGAGGCCTCCTACGACATCGCGGTTTACGGATCCACCCCGGCAGGCATCGCCAGTGCGGTCGTAGCCGCACGTGAGGGCCACAAGGTCGCGCTGATCGAACCAACCAAACACTTCGGTGGCTTGCTCACCGGCGGCTTGTCCAACACCGACTTTCGCACGCTGGAAGCTGTCACCGGCTTCTATCGCGAATACATGGATCGCGCCCATGCCTACTACATCGCGACATACGGCAAAGACTCAAAGCAAGTGACAGACAATTTCTTCGGTGCCCTCACCGAGCCCCATGTCTCGGACAAGATCCTCCGCGAAATGGTGGCCGGGCAAAAATCACTCACCGTATTGATGCAGCACCACCTGCTCTCTGCAAAACGCAATTCGACAAAAATAGAAGAAGCCCTCTTCCGTACCTCCGCAGCCCCACTTACCATCAAAGCCAAAGTCTGGATCGACGCAACCTACGAAGGCGACCTCGCCGCCGCAGCCAAAGCCCCCTATCGTACCGACCGCGAATCTACCCGCGAATACGGCGAACGCTTTGCCGGCGTCATCTTCTTCGATCAGGGCCGCATCCTCCCCGGCTCCACCGGTGCCGCAGATCCAGGCGAACAATGCGCAAACTTCCGTATCATCATGACTAAGCGGCCCTCCAACCGTCTTCCAGTCCCCAAGCCCGCCAACTACAATCGCGACGAATTCGCCAAACTCATCCCACACCTCCGCTCCGGCCGCATCCAGGAAATCTACACCGAAGATCACTCCGGCATCCTTCGGCTCACCTACATCCCAAACGACAAGTCCGACATGAACGACATCAAACAGGCCATCGTCCGCCTCTCCTTGCCCGGTGAGAATCAAGGGTGGGCAGACGGAGACGAGAAGACCCGCCAGCGCATCTTCGATCGACATCTCACCCACAACATCGGCCTCCTCTACTTCCTGCAAAACGACCCAGAAGTACCCGCATCCATCCGCGACAAAGCCAACGAATGGGGCCTCGCCAAAGACGAATTCCTCGCTACACAACACCTGCCTCCCGCCCTCTACGTCCGCGAAGCCCGCCGCATCCTGGGCGAACGCATCTTCACCGAACACGACACCATGCCCGCCCCTGGCAGCGTGCGCACCCACGTCCACAAAGACGCCATAGCCATGGGGGATTACGCCCTCAACTCCCACGGCCATCAGCCCGCCGGGCCTCTCTACCCACATCTGGTCGAAGGCGATTTCTCTTTCGGCCCTGCCCCCTTCATGATTCCCTACGGCACAATCCTGCCCAAAACTCTGTCCAACCTCCTTGTGCCCGTCGCCATCTCCGCCTCACACGTCGGCTACTCGGCCCTGCGTCTCGAACCCACATGGACCGCACTCGGCCACGCCGCCGGTCTTGCCGCACACCTTGCCATCAAAACAGGCGACACCCGAGCCATCTCCCTCTCCACACTCCAATCTCTCCTCCACCAGCAAAAACAAGCCACCATCTACACCTCAGACATCGACCACAATTCACCGCTCTTCCCTGCCGTTCAGTGGGCTGGAATCCAGGGCTTCTTCAGCAATTTGGTCGACTACAAAAGCGCCGTCCTTCCCCCACTCAAAAAGCGCTTCGGCACGCAGTATTCATTCGCTCATGCACTGCATGACATTGCGCCAGACAAGCCGCTCGATGCAGACCTTCTCGCGCGCTGGCGCAAGGCGCTCCCATGTGCGGCCAAGGTGGAAAGCAACACGCGCGGGGGGTTTATTAAGGCCGCCTTTGATCAATGCACCGCCGGAACAAATGGCACCTACGGCTTGAGCGACCCAAGATAAGCCGCCAGTGCCAGCATGTCGCTGTTCAACATGTACTTCACAACCTTGTCCATTTCTGAACTCTTCCCGCCACGCCGGGCTCCCGACTTCAGATCATAAAGCTGACGAACCACTGAACTCGGCGAACGACCTGCAATGCTCGGTACATTCTCTTTGCCTTTGTAGCCCAGCCCGTGGCAACTGGAACACTCAAGCTCTTTGCTGTCCCCCCATGTCTCGGCCAGTCGCTTGCCCAAAGCGATGCTTCCTTCCGGCACATAAGCGATGTACTTGGTGGCGGGGTCCCGTAATTCGAATTGATCAAAATCCTCAGGGCCTTCGATGATCCGTTGGCCCAGCGCTTCCTCTCCACTCTGGTGGTCGAACTTGAAGAGCCAGCCAGCGATTTTCGACTTGGGGATCATAGACGTCTCAACCACGCGGACAAACGACTGCTGCGGAAGACTTGCGAAGTATTTAGCGGCGGCAAAAATTTCTTCGTCCTGGATCGCCATTGCGGTTTTGGTCATGTTGATCGTCGGCGCTCTGCCCTCGACCGAAGATTTTCGGCTTCCGTCGCGCAAAGCCTTCATCTGGTCGACGAAGTAGGTGACAGGCAGACCAGCCAGTCGCGCGTTTTCGGGTCGCCCGTTGCCCGTTGGCAAGTGGCAGTAGCCGCAGGCGCGCACTTCCGGCTGCCGGCCATGAGAGACAACCTGCGGCATTGCCGGATGATCTTCAGGACGCCAGTCTGGGGCGCTAAACAGGTTGCTGAGTTCTGGCCGG
Organism: uncultured Bryobacter sp.; assembly: GCA_964653845.1. Lineage (GTDB taxonomy): Bacteria > Acidobacteriota > Terriglobia > Bryobacterales > Bryobacteraceae > Bryobacter. Next base: position 677 of record CAZZGS010000567.1, on the reverse strand, counting down.
CTAAAGGACAACTTGCTGGTCTGAATTTGAAAAGTCCCTTGGGGAGCCGCCGGAGCCTTCTGTCCCTGCGCTGGTGCCGGATTGGTTGGATAGGCCCAAGCCGGGACTGGCTCAAGGACACTTTGTTTGCAACCAGAAAAAAACAAGGGAAGCAGGAAGACTAAAGGAAGAGAGCGATTCACTGTGGAAACCATGCTATCAAGCAAGCAATTTGCTGACGAGCCTGGCTCGACAGATTCTGCCTTCGCTGCTGGCTTGCGAGTGGTCCCCCTCGGTGGCTAGGGCTTGGGGGCTACTTCAGGTGGGCCGGAGAGTGGGATGGGGACAATGCCACCCGGCTCGTCGCCGCCGAGTTCGAGCACTTCCCGGAAGGATTCCTCAATGGTGCGGACGGCATAGCTCAACTGGTGGAGCCATGCGCCCCAGAACTGCGGGATGGCGGGCACCTGGCGGGTCTCGCGGATCTCGCGCAGCACATCCTTTTTGTGCGAGGCCATGTCGAAACCTCGCAACATGGCCACACCGATATCGGTGAGGTTGATGCGGTCGTTCAGATCGAAGCGGGCGATATCGCGGCGGATGTTTCGCTCGCTGCCGCTCTTGGTCGTAACGGTGATGCACTCCTGCAGGGTGAGAGCACCAGAGACAATGCCGGCGTCAGCGGTGAGGTTGAGCAG
>CAZZGS010000566.1:2990-3677 GCA_964653845.1 uncultured Bryobacter sp. | reverse complement strand
GTCGACAATTTCTGACATGCACTCTCACGCAAAACGTCAGCGGCGCGAGGGCAAACCCTAAGCGCTACTGGCGCTCGGTCGAGCAAGCCGCCACGCCGCCGATGGGGTCACAGGAAAAACGGTGGTCTGTCGGGATGGTACCCCAGCCAGACGGCGTTCCGCCTCGGGACAACGCTTGCACGCGGTTGAGACTTGCATCCTGTGGCGCCGCGAAGAGCGGGGGCTTCGCTGGAACCGGACTCAGGTGCTGTGCATGCGGCCCTGCACCCTTACGGTGCGGCCTCGCCGGTCACAAACCGACGGGGCATGAGCCGCCCAGTGCGGCTCAGCTCCATTGAGAAGGCTTCGCCGGCCGGCGTCGGACCGTAGCTGACGTGAATGGGTCGGGCAGGGCCGTAGTAATACAGCCGGTCGAACGGGAGGCTTCGGACGATCCAGTCGGCGACTTCTTTCATGTCTTCGTCGTCCACGATGAAGTCGCAGGCCGCGCCTCCACGATCACAGACGGGCGTTCGCCGAGTGCTGTGCTCGCAAGCCGCGTGTTGATCGAGCCGGGGCGCGATGCCCTGTGCGATTTGCTTGGTTAGCCCAGCCGAGGCGAAGCCGTAGGTGAGGCGGATGGAGCCGAAGTAGTCAATCAACGGGTCGAGAAGCTCAGTGGCCAGGTCGAAGAGGGCGTTGTAGGTC
>CAZZGS010000566.1:0-2980 GCA_964653845.1 uncultured Bryobacter sp. | reverse complement strand
GGTCGGAAGAGCGGAATAGATCGAGCTCAAGCCCGATGAAGTCGCGGTAGCGAAAGTGGGCACCGCATCGTGAGTCGAGGTCAGGAATCGACTCGCTCCTGGTGAGGCACACGCCTTTGATGGCAAGGCGCTTTTCTTCCAGCAATGCAGAGAGTCGGTCGGGAGAGGGGCCATGATCGTCGGCAGCGATCAATCCATATCGTTCCAGTGCCTCGTCGAATGCAAGCTGCTCAGGGTAGCTTGGATAGTCTTCGTTTAAGTAGCGGCACTTCCGATAAAGAGCTGGCTTTGGAAAAGCTGCACCACCGTATTCAAAGACCTCGTAGTTGAGGCGGCGGACGTGAACCTTTATGCGTCGCCGGAGCAAAGGTATTGGAGATTCGTCGAAGCCGTCGAACTCCATTAAGGTGAGTTTGCCAGAGCCGACGTGAATCTTGACGAGCTGAACATCAGTAAGCGAATCCCAGAGGATCAAGCCACAGGTGACGTAGGCGCGCAGTACGGCGGGTAGGCGCTCGACCATCGACAAATGGAGTTGAAGCGAATGCTCCCCGTCGAGCCACCCATGCCCCCGGGCAGCCGCGTCCTTGCATGCCGCCAGGATGTGTGCCGGGTCTGCAGCCTCAACAAGGAGGCCCAACCCAGCGGCCTGTGCCGACTTGTAGTCGCCGAAGAAGGCCTTGATGTCCCTCTGCAGTCGCGGTTCAAGCTGTCGGTACGCAGGACGCTTCGCGAACTGCTGTGTCGCCATGAAGAGGCGAAGGTCGTCTGTGCGGGTCTTCGCCGCTGACCGCAGCAACGACAGATCATAGTGTTCAGCGATCAGACGCTCCGCCCTTCCTAGGCTGCCGACCGTTCGCAGAACTTCGGACAAGTCAGACACCTCTTCCAGCTCGGCAAAGCGGCCAAGATCGAGCGCCTGTTCCCACAAGCGATCGAGGGCGGGGCGTGCAGCAGCCAATCGCTGCTCAGCTGGCAAAGGCTGAGTTTCACGCGGCGCCCTGGCAGGCTTTGGCTCCTTTGCAGGTCGAGGCTCCTTAGGGCGCCTGGGTTCGCGGACTGCACGGACCTTAGGCACACGGATCGCGAGCAACCGTGCCGCTAGGCCATTGCTTCGGTATCGGCCAGCGCTGAACTGCTGTTCGGCGTCAATGCTGGCGAATACGAACGCAACCCCTGGACCGACCATGAAAGCAGGTCGAGCAAGGACATGCTCCAGATAGTCCTTGAACTCTGCCTGCGAAAAGTACTTCTGAAACGTGTTGCGAGAAGTGAGGAAGCCGTCGCGGAATGGCTTGCCTGGTGTGTCGTTGCCATAAAGCATGACACCTACGACCAATGCTCGTCTGGCGAGCTTGAAGGCGCCAACGAGTGCCTCTACGCGTTCCGCCGGGTCTTCAATGACATTGACCACGAAGCCCAGATTGACGAGGTCGGCCTCTAAGCGAGGCGCATCAGGTGCAAAGTGTGGGTCCCAGCCCTTCGCGTCGTATCCGTCAGCGCTGAGTCCGACAACATCGCCGCCGCGGCCACAACCATAGTCGAATAAGGTTTGCGTAGGCAAAAGCAGACCATGCCGAATGAGGAGCTGCACAGGCGCCGACAGCGCAGTTCGAGAGAGCGCCGTAAGGTGGCGCTGCACCCGTAGACCTGGGGCGCCTGATTCACTGGCGTCATCCGAGGTGTCGTCGTTGCCTATCGGCACGAACTCGTCATTGACGAGTCTGTAGCCTTTACTGGCGACGAGTCGCTCCCAGTTGAGGCGAAAGCCGATAGTGGACGTTTCGTCGAAAAGGCCGATGGCTTCCGCTGCCTTGGTCGTCTCCTCCCAACGTTCGCGATCAGGATGTCCGGCAGAGATCAGCCGTTCCTTGCGGTGCAGGATCGGCGGATTGAGGGTGTCGTCGTACCTTCGGAAAGACGATGGCGACGCTGCACCGGGCTGATAGACCCACGCGGCTGCAAGCGCGGGAAACGGATCGTCGAAGAAGTAGGGATAGGCAAGCAGGGAGACTCGACCGCTGCGCAGGTTTACCTTTGCGATGTTCGGCTCAAGGTCTCCAGTGCGGGGCAAGTCCGCCGTAACACGCTGCACCGCGTGCACGACCACTTCGTTCTGGACCTCATGGATCGAGGAAAGGTGGACGTAGAACTCGTCAACGACGAGCTTTCCTGGCGACTTCATTGCCGATCGTCGGGGTGAGACCCGCTGTATGTTGGTGCGGTGATGCTCTTGCTGCCAATCCTACCCAGTCGCGAGCCGCGTTGGCCCAGGCATACGACCCGAACTGAACCTCGCGCACCGTCGCGTTCGCGACTGTTGGAAGTTTCCCGAGGTGAATTTCCGGAAGCGGTCGCGCCGCTACTCGTCAGCCGCTGTGAGATCGCGTCCAAATCGCATGCAAACCGATCTCGGGCTCGGACCTGAACGGACTGACGAGAACAGCAATGTCGCAGATCGCCAGTGGTCAGTGCGGAGTAACGAAGTCAGTGAGTCGCAGCCGAAGTTCATCCACTACTAGACTGAGCGAAGGCGTCGGGCCGGACAAGTTGCGGGCAAAGGCCTCCCACTGCAGTTGCTTTCCGAGATCGGCAGAAAACGCGTTACTTAGTCCGTCAGGAACGATGGACGGGATCACCGTCTTGCGGCGAGCAAACGTTGCCACGATGGCCCGACGCAGCCGCTCTGGTTCGATCTTGAATGCGCCCGTCAACATCCACACGTCGTAGTAGTCCTTCATGCGGCTGTTGGCCCGACCCAAGACCACCATCGCGTGAAACTTCTCGGCGATGACAGTCTCTGGCGGATAAGCGCGCAGGTATAGCGACGGCATGTCGAGGAGCACCGGAAGATCGATGTCCTCAACACCCGGCTCGACGGCATCGCCGAAGCCGATGTCCACCGTGATCGGAATGCGCGCGCCGGCGAGCGCGGCCGTGGTGCGAAGCCGCGACCCGCCGTACTCGACCTCTTCGCGGA
>CAZZGS010000565.1:0-3677 GCA_964653845.1 uncultured Bryobacter sp. | reverse complement strand
GGAGCACTTCACCCCTCGGGCTGGCGCCTCAGGCCGGTGCATAATTCAGGTAACAGAAAGCACAATCCTTCGTTGTCGGCGCAGTCGCTGCCACAGGCTTCTGCATGTTGCTGATTGCCTGAACCACAAGGAAGATTAGTGCTGCGACAAGCAGAAAATTGGTGATCGTATTCAGGAATTGGCCGTAGGCGATCACCGGGGCGGCGGCAGCCTTTGCGGGGCCAAGGTCGGATAGATCTGCCCGTTCATGGCTCAAAAGAATCAAAGTGAATCACTGCCTCAACCTCCTGAAGAAGGAAGGGGGCAAGCAATCTCAATCGATCGACGACGAATCTTCAGGCGTATTGAAAAAATTGCAGGTATCGCCAATTGGCGATCGAAACCTGGACATTCAGATGGGAGTTACCCAAACTGGTGTTGCTCGAATACGTGAAAGCGGCAGGTGAATTAAAGCCCACGGAAAGATCCACAGAAATTGTTCGAATCGTGACGAGCCTCGTGCTCGGCAGTGTAGCCCTGGCTTGTGGCCTGTCCTTCGGCCAGGGGACATGCGACATCGTCCACAATCTCGCTGCAGGCTTCCATCCCGGAAAAGTTCTTGAAGCAGGCAAACAGTTCACACGCTCAGGCGAGAGCGGCGTTCTCAGCTCAATTGCTGGATCAGATCGCCAAACAGGGCTAATCGTCGAAGTGATTCACGGTTGTGAAGCAGCTATTGAAAGCATGATCCAGAACCGCTTCGGTGAGAACCCAGGGCAGGCGCTCAAACTTGATGTGATCCATCGCGTGCATCACCACGTCTCGCGGATGGCAGCGGCGCATCCGCTTTTTGCCGCTCCGGTAATATTTGGTGAGGAACTTGCCCACGAGGTTTGAGGCCAGCGGGACATCCACTTTCTTGCAGAACTGCTCAAAGATTTCGGCAAACTCTGCCTCCCCCGGGCTACGCAAAAACATCTTGTACTGAATGCGTCGTAAAAACGCTTCATCACCCAACTGCTCAGGATTCAAGTTAGTCGAAAAGACAAGAAAACACTCAAACGGAACGGTGATCTTGCCGCCCTGCTGGAAGTTGAGGTAGTCAATCTTCCTCTCCATAGGAATAATCCATCGGTTTAACACTTCTGAAGGAGTGACCTTTTGCCGTCCAAAGTCATCAATCAGATAGATCCCGTTATTCGCCTTCACCTGAAAGGGCGCATCGTAAATTTTGCTCACCGGATTAAAACTCAAATCAAGGTTTTGAAGAGTCAACTCCCCGCCAGTTGTGATGAACGGTCGCTTGGAACGAAAGTAGCGCTTGTCGTAAGCAAAGCTGTCGCTCACAGCATTGGAGAGAACCGAAAGACTTTCCGAAGGGGAATCCAGTGGCTGGTGATAGAGCGGATCATAGACCTGAATAATCTGACCCTGACATTCAATAGCGTAGGGAATATAGACGGGCGAAGTGTTGATGTTGAACAAGGCTTCTGCGAGAAACGTCTTTCCATTCCCAGGCTGTCCGTAGATCAGGAAGCTCTTGCCTGAATTTACGGCTGGCCCAATCTGGCTCAATATCTCTTCGCTCACCACCATGTGGCTATAGGCAGCATTCAGCGCTTCCTTCGTTAACCAACCTGGATCGAGCTTCTGGAGCTTAACAATTTCAGAATACTCATCAAGACTCACCGGAGCCGCGCCGGCATACGAGTTGATCTCAAGATATTGATGCACCAATTTTCGACCAGCTTCACTCAGCACAAAGACGGTCGACATGTTGCCCATGCCCATCGAGCGTTTGGCAACCATCAAGTGGTTGCGCTTCATCGTTTCCACCATCGGCTCAATCACGCTGTACTTGAAGCCCAGTTCATTCGAAATATCCCGGCCCATAGCTTCGCCCTTGAAATACAACTGTTTCAGAATGAGCTGCTCGACAGTGCTCTCAGAAATTCCCGTTTCCGCCATGGTATTGGGAGGCATGGGAGTAGGCAGGCCGTCCCCTCTCAACTCGGGCTGAGTCCCGATCTCCACCGGATAGGGCGCAGGCTCGGTACGGGCAAACTCCTCGGGTTGAAACGTTTCAGTCTCAATAAATGAAAAGGAATCAAGTTCAGAATTCATGGGACAGGCTCTTATATCGGCAAAATTATGAAAAGACCTTAGAGATCTCACGCTAAAGTATCGTCATGCAGTTCTCGCGCCGCACCGCGATCGGCCTCGCGCTTTCACTCTGGGCTCAAGCCGAAGATCAGGCCCACCAACATAGCCCCTCACCAGCCACAAATCCGGATTACAAGTTCAAATTCTTGACTCCTGCCGAAGTGGCGACACTGAAGCGCTTCGCAGCCGTCATGATTCCTCCTTCAGACCATAGCGGAGGCGCAGCCTCGGCTCAAATCGAGTCTTACATCGATCACACGATGGCTGGCGCAGTCCCTTCACTGCAGCGCACGTGGCGCAGCGGCCTGGCCGATTGGGCAAAGGCCAAAGACACCGGCAGTGAACTCTCGCGACTGGCAGCAAGTGAATTTGCACCAAAATCAAGAGCCGATCAGTTCTTCATCCTCTTTAAGACGGCGCTTACCGCTGCCTTCTATACCTCCGAAGAGGGCATCCAAAAAGAACTGGGCTATCAGGGCATGGCTTTCCTGCGCGAATTCCCGGGTTACCAGGGCGAGGCTTTCTCGACCCCTCCAAACTACAAACCCCTCTTGAGATCAAGGACCTAGCGCCATGAAGATCTACGACGTCTGCATCATCGGTTCTGGTGCCTCCGGCGGTATGACCGCAAATGTTCTCACGAAAGCCGGCCTCAACTGCGCCATGCTCGAAGCCGGGCCCATGAAAAGTGTTTCCCAATTCCCCACCCACCGCATTCGCCGCTGGAATCTCCCCAATCGCGGCCTCCGGGGCGATTACTTCCAGGAATGGCTCACGGAAACCGGCTTTCTCGCCGACAAAGCCAAAGAGCCCTACTCGGTTGCCAACAATGAACGCTTCGACTGGTGGCGCATGCGGGCCGTCGGCGGCAAGAGCCTCTTCTGGGCCGGTGTTACCCCTCGATTCGGCCCCAATGAGTTTCAACCCAAAGACGACTTCGACACCAAATGGCCGCTCACCTATGACGAAATCGCACCTTACTACGACCGCGTCGAAGAACTGATCGGCGTTTCCTCAACCGTGGAAGCCGTCGGTGGCTTTCCGCTCAACAAAGGCCTCGCGCCCTTCCGCCCGAAGCCAGCGGAAGTCCTGCTTACTAAAGCCTGCGAATCGCTCGGCCGTGGGCTCAAAGTCCTCCCGATCCCCAAAGCGATCCTCAGCCAGGATCACAAAGGCCGCCCGGCCTGCCACTACTGCGGCCCTTGCTGGCAGGGTTGTGACTCGGGCTCAAAGTTCGACTCACTCCGCGTTTTCGTCCTTGCCGCCCGCAACACCGGCAAACTCGACCTCATCCCCAATGCCCGTGTCCGCAATCTCGAATTGGGTAAGGAAGGTACGGTGCAAACGGTCCGCTACTTCGATACAGAAAAGCGGGAATGGCGCGAACTACAGGCCAAGAGCTTTATCCTTTGTGCTGGGGCAATCGAGAGCAGCCACATCCTGCTCAATTCGAAAATTTCCAACTCCAGCGGCCTGGTCGGCCGCTACCTCAGCGAACACCTCTACACCGCAGTCGGCGGGCATTTGCCCCAGTT
>CAZZGS010000564.1:0-3703 GCA_964653845.1 uncultured Bryobacter sp. | reverse complement strand
GGGTTGCCTTGCGTCCAGACCCACGGCCCGAGGCCGGATCGGCATTCCGCAGTGATCACTTCAGTTTCGTGAAGGCCGGTGTTTCAGCCTTCTCGCTGATTCCAGTCGATGTGCCTGGAACCTTTGCCCAGAACTACAACCAGAAGCATTATCATCAACCTTCCGACCAGTACTCGCCCGATTGGGACATGACATCCAATGAGATCGTCGCCAAATTGGCTTTGATGATTGGCGTCAACGCGGCCTCACGGCCTTAAGCGGCCTTGATCGGTCGACGACGCCAGGGGAACTTGCGGGAGACCTTGTCGTTGCAACGCGGCATCTCCACTACATTGGTCTCGGCAACGATGGTGAGGTCTTCCACCTTCTCCTCAAATTCCATTTCTTCGTCTTCGCCACCAACGATTTCACGAGGTCCACGCAACTGCATCACAGAAACCTTGCGCATTTTGATGCCACTGAAGTACTCGTCCAGCGGGAAGAGCGCGTACGGACGCAGTTCTCGGAAAACGCGGCCAAGCTTCTCTTGCAGGCAATAGACATTATGGAAGAAGGTTCCCTTGTCGATGCCAATCTTGCCGATGCAGAATTTCCAGTCTGCGCCTTGCAGAAAATGCCACTGGAAAACTTCGAACTCCTCGCGATTCAGGCTGCGGCGGCAGACCAGTTCAAAATCGGCAATGTATTCTTCATTGCGACGCCCCCAGAACCGGTGGCCCGTCGGGCCCTCGGCATGATCGAGAGTCATACAGCTGGTGACTCCAGCTTTTTCTACGCAGTGCCGGTAGCGCACAAAGCAGGCGCGAAAGATCGCGCGGAATACACATCCGCACGGCTTTGATTCTTCTTTAATCGGAGTCTTGCGCAGCCCCAAGCCACGACAAAAGACACACGATGCACTGGCCAAACCGATTGTTTCACTTCGAGTCCATTCCATTGGGCTTCCATCCTGATTATTGTTTTATTTACTGATTCGAGCGGCAGGCCAGAATCCCCTCCGGCACTGCATGAACAATAATTATCTTATTTGCCTAATTATTCAATTATTATTTTATTTAAGTACCGTAATAGAGCGCGTAGTACCAATTTAACTTATTGATAAATATAGCGTGTTGAAAGTGATGGATCTGGTTATGATAAATATTTATCTGTTAAATACTTTGATATTATTTCGATTTTAGGCGCACTATCTCATTCGCTTCCCGGTAAACCTCAAGAACTTCCCGGGCAGTGCGGTCCCAGTGGTAAGTTCTGGCCTGGGTATGGCCCCTGGCAATCAAATCCGTTCTAAGCTGTTGATCTAAAAGAGCTTCTCGGATTCCCCGGGCAATATCAAAGACATTTTCCGGGTTGACCAGCACAGCGGCATCGCCTACCACTTCAGGGAGCGAACTCGTCCCCGAGCAGACGACAGGAGTGCCGGAAGCCATTGCCTCAAGCGGAGGCATTCCAAAACCCTCATAGAGCGAAGGGAAAACGAAGGCGGTCGCAGCAGAATAGAACACACGCAAAGTGTCGAAGGGTACAAAGCCGAAGAAGCGCACGTAGGGTTCCATGCGGGTCTGGATTACCATCCGCCGCACTTGAGGATGCTTCCACATCTCGTCTCCGATGATGATCAGCCGCAGGTCTTTGTACTGAGGGTGGTTTTCGAGTTCATTCCGCAACACCGCAAAGGCTTCCACCAGTCGAGTGACATTCTTCTGAGGACGGACGCTACCCGCGTAGAGCAGGAAGGGGTAGCCGATCTGGTAGCGTTCGAGCGTCTTTTGGCGCTCTTCTTCCCAGGCACCGAATGCAAGACTGCCCGATGAGGCAAAGTGCGAGTGCTCGAGAAAGCGCGGGTCCGGTGCGGAATAGATCTGGCGAATTCTGTCGTGGGGAATTCGCATCAGATCTTCAACGTCACGCTGGGTGGATTTTGAAACCGCGATGATGCGCTGGGCCCGTAACAGGCTACGGCGAAAGCGGAAGAGCCTGTACTGGTGCCGCACAGAGCTGGTCTCAGCCTGGCTTACCTCGGGAAAGAGCAGGCTGCTCATATCGTGAATGGTCACGATATAGGGCTGCGGCATCAGCAGTGGGGCCGCGTTCAGCGGTACGTGGCAAAGGTCGGGCTTGAGGCGTCGCAGAAAAAGCGGAAAGCTGATCTGATTCAGCAGGCCGGAATCAGACCGCGGAAAGACGGCTCGGCGAAAGTTGGCCGGCAATTCACCAAACTCACGCAAGTCTTCTTTGCGGCCAGCCAGTACATAAGTGTTCTCCGCGTCGATTCGCGCCAGCGACTGCACCATGTTGCGAATGTACGTGCCAATCCCGTAGTCTCTCGAGTGGCGTACGTCAATCGCGATGCGCATAGGCTCGCCTTATCCCGCGTGGGAAGGGGCGAGCTTCCACGCATAAAGAGGAAATCCTTCGGTCAATGCGTGGACCTTTTTGGCAACGGAGGCGCTGAGAGCTTCGCTCGACGGATCGGCGAGTACTTCGGCAATCAACTTGGCGACTTGTTCGAATTCTGCTGCGCCGAAGCCACGCGTGGTGAGTGCGGCAGTACCCAGACGGATGCCGCTCGGGTTCATCGGCGGGTTCACGTCAAATGGAATCGTATTCTTGTTTACGGTGATGTGAGCGCGATCGAGAGATGTTTCCGCCTCGCGGCCCTTAACGCCCTTCGAGAAGACATCCATCAGCACGATGTGGGAATCTGTGCCGCCAGAAATGATGCGGAAGCCTTCGCTGGCAATCCCGTCAGCCAGCACCTTGGCGTTGCTAAGCACGTTCTGCACATAAACCTTGAAATCGGGCTGCATCGCCTCAAGGAAGCAGACGGCTTTGGCCGCCATGACATGCACCAGAGGGCCGCCCTGTGCGCCAGGGAAGACGTTGCGGTCAATATCCTTACCGAAGCGCTCTTCGGCAAGAATCAGGCCGCTGCGGGGCCCGCGTAGAGTCTTGTGGGTGGTCGAGGTAACGATATGTGCATGCTCGCAGGGGTTGGGGTAACCACCGCCCGCGATCAGGCCTGAATAGTGGGCCATATCGACCAGGAAGATCGCACCAACACTATCGGCGATCTCGCGAAAGCGCTTGAAATCGATAACGCGCGCATAGGCGCTGGCACCGGCGATGATCATCTTTGGCTTGTTCTCTTCAGCCAGACGTGCCACTTCGTCGTAATCGATCAGTTCGTCTTCCTGACGTACGCCATAAGAAACAATCTTGTAGAGCTTGCCAGAAAAATTGAGGTGATGGCCATGGGTCAGGTGGCCGCCGTGCGCAAGACTCATGCCAAGGATCGTGTCGCCCGGGTTCAGCACTGCGGAATATGCAGCCTGATTGGCTTGCGAGCCGGAGTGGGGCTGCACATTGGCGTACTGTGCGCCAAAAAGCTTCATCGCCCGTTCACGGGCCAGATTCTCGACCACGTCAGAGTGTTCGCAACCGCCGTAGTAACGCTTGCCGGGATAACCTTCGGCGTATTTGTTGGTGAAGACGCTGCCGGTAGCTTCAAGAATTGCCTCAGAGGCAAAGTTCTCGCTCGCTATCAGCTCAAGGAAGTCCTGCTGCCGTGCGGTCTCATGCAAAAGTGCTTCGGCGACTGCGGGGTCTACTTCTGCGAGGCTTCTGCCCATTCTCTGTGCGTCGTTCATGTTAACTACTTTGGCCTTTCTGGGATTTCTCAAGTGCTTCGATCTTGGCCCCC
>CAZZGS010000563.1:3475-3708 GCA_964653845.1 uncultured Bryobacter sp. | reverse complement strand
CAAGGTTCTTCTCTCGATGACCCCTGGCCCGCCACAACCCATTACGACGGCAGTCAAAGAGTATGTGGAAGGACGCCGCATCCCAGGCCAGGAACGGGTCTCAAAAGCCAGGGCAACCATCGCCAATACTTCGATCAACCAGGGCACAGCCGAATGGGTCTTTGCCAAAGAGATGGTTCTACTCGATGCGCAACTCAGCAAGAACCGCTCCGTACCCATTGAGCTCCAAGCGA
>CAZZGS010000563.1:0-3465 GCA_964653845.1 uncultured Bryobacter sp. | reverse complement strand
TTACATCTCAGCCCCAGGCGAGATGTTCGTAGAACTAGGCCTTGAGATCCGCAAGGCAAGCAAGTTCGCCTTCACAAATCCCGTCTCACTCGCCAACGGCTGCGTTGGTTATGTCCCGACACTAGATGCATTCGGGGAGCACGGTGGAGGCTACGAACAACGCCTCAGCAGTTACACCAACCTCGTCCCCGATGCGGGCCCACGAATGGTGCGTGAATCGATCCGCCTGATTTCAACACTCTCACCAGCACCCGTCAGCAGGCGCGCCAATGGTGCCGCCTTTACGGCCGCCTGGGACTACGGCAACATCGGCCCGGACAACCCAGCCATCACACCCAAGTCGCCAATCATCCTCTTCAACGGTCGAGACCTCACCAACTTTTACAACTACACAAGAGAGAGCAAGCTGGAAGATCCAAACAAGGTCTTCACGATTGCCAACGGTATTCTTCGGATCTCAGGACAGGAGTGGGGCGGCATCACAACCAATGAGATGTATCGCGACTACCGCCTGGTTGTAGAGTGGCGCTGGGGCCAAAAGGCCTGGAATGAGCGCGAGAAGAAAGCTCGCGATAGCGGCATTCTGATCCACGGCCACGGCCCCGATGGCGGCTACAGCGGCATTTGGCTCGAGAGTATCGAATCGCAGATCATTGAAGGCGGCTCAGGCGACATCCTCGTAGTTGCCAAAACAACTCCGATGTCTGCCTCATGTCTCTGCAAGATGGAAGGCAAAGAGATGTATTACGATCCTAAGGGCACCATCATGACTCGCACCAGCGGTCGCATCGACTGGTATGGCCGCTCCCGCGAGTGGAAAGACGAATTCGGCTTCCGCTCGAAGACAGAAGTAGAGAAGCCCGTAGGCCAATGGAACCGCCACGAAGTAATTGCCGCAGGAGATCGTATGGTCAACCTGCTGAACGGCAAACTGGTCAGCGGAGCCTTCGACCTTTCACACACCCAGGGCAAAATCCAGGTGCAAAGTGAACTAGCCGAGATCTTCGTCCGGCGCATCGAGCTCCAGCCGCTCAAAGAAGCAGACTGGAAGCTCGCTGCATCGGTTTCAGCCTAGAAGCTGTAGCGCAAAGCAACCTGGATCTGACGCGAATCAATACGCGTGCTGCTGATCACGCCGTAGGTTGGAGTGCGCAGGGAAGATCCGGGTTGAGAGAAGTTTGCGTTGTTGGGTAAGTTGAAAAACTCACCCCGAAGGTCTACCTTGTGGCGGCCTTCGGCCCAGGCAAACGCTTTGTTGATCGAAGCATCAAGGCCAACAATGCCAGGCCCAATTAAGGTATTGCGGCCGTTAGTACCGAAGCGGAAGTCAGTGATCGCAGCGGGATTCTGTCCGAGGCGAGTGACGAAGGCGTCAGTATTGAAATACTGCGCAACTGTCTTCGGGCCGTCGTTGCCATTCTGGCCGGCAATCGCATCCGGGGCGCACCAACCACCAGCGCCATTTTGAATATTGCCAGGTCCGCAGAATGCGCTGAAGGGGAAGCCACTCTGGAAGGTAAGAATTCCACCCACCTGCCAACCGCCAAGCACTGCATTTGCGGCAGAGTTGGTAATTCCAAACTTGCGACCCCTGCCGAAGGGCAGTTCAAACAAGAAGGAGTTGGTCAAGCGATGGCGGAAGTCAAAAGCAGACAAGCCACGATCGCGCCACAGTGCGTTATTCGGGTCCATCGGGGTGAGCGGATCACCATCGGTAGTGCGCACGCCAGAGCCATTGTCAATCGACTTGGAATAAGCATATGAGCTCAATAGCGTAAAGCCGTGCGAGAAGCGATGCTGCAAGCGAGCCTGCAACGAATGGTAGTTCGAGTGTGCTGCGGCATACATGTTCTGGAATGCTCCATTGAACTTGGGGAAGGGACGGTTATCGTTCGGATTGCCCGGGCGGGGCACCGGCAAATTGTAGCTGGATAAACGGCGCAGCTTGATACCGGCTGAGCCCATATAAGTGACTTCCAGCGACATGTCTTTGGTGAGCTGCCGCTGAATGGCCATCTGCCACTGCGCAACATAAGAAGTGCGCTCGCCATACTGATTGATCAGCAGAAAGCTCGGTGCCCCGGCCTGCGTAAACAGGCGGTTCCAGGTAAGATTTGGAGTCCTCGTATCCGCTGTTTCCGCCTGGCGAATGGTGAAGGGAATGTTCCGTACGATGTCGAATACAGCATTACCGATGTCACGCACATAATAGATACCGAAGCCAGAGCGCAGCACCGTTTTCGAATTCAATTGATAGGCAAGGCCAATGCGCGGCCCCAAGTCATTGCGGTCAGGCACGCCAGCGCCGCGGCCAAAGCGTCCATCGCGTACCAGCCTCCAGGTGGGAGGCGCAGGGAAGGCAGGATTGCCCTGATTCAAGTCACCAGTACCGGCACGCACAAACGTCGGCTCCACCGAATTGTCCCACTTGAAATCGACGTTTACGATCGCGTCATGCTTGTCCATGAACGGCGATTCGTATTCCCAGCGCATGCCGATATTCAGCGTCAGCTTCTGGCTTACCTTCCAGGCATCCTGGAAGAAAAGGGACATATAATTGTTGCGGAAGTTTGCGATCGGGGCGCCAACTTGGCCCTCGGTAGTGGACATCACACCCAGGAGCATGTCAGCCATCGGTTCGCCCGTATATTGGCCATTCCATGAGAAGCGTCCGCGCGGCACAACGGCGCCAATCTGGTTGTAGCGAAGACGGCGGTACTCGCCACCAATCTTCATGCTGTGCTTGCCCTTGGTCCAGGAGAAGTTGTCAGTCCACTGGAAGGTCGTGTTCCAGTTGAGGAAGGGGCAATCGTTGCACTCGCCAACGGCTCCAAATCCTGCAATCTGGAAGACCGGGATGCCCCAGAAGAGCGGGTCTTGCGAGACGCCTTGCAGCCCAAGTTCACCCACCACATTGCGTACGGAGGCCCTCTGCTGGGTGTTCTGGGAGTTGAAGTAGTTCATGCCAAATTTGAACTCGTTCACTTTGTTCGAACCAATCACCTGCGTGTGTCCGATTACTCCCTGCTGCCCAAGAATCTTGACATTGTTACCCTGGTCAAAAATGGCGGAAGGGATGTACTGGGGTTCCTGCGTTTGGCTGAAACGGAAGAAATAGGTTTGGTTCGCGGTGCCAGTCCAGTCGGCCCGGGCCGTGAATTGATTACCATCGGTCTGGCGGCCTTCATCGTTCAAATAGTTGTTCGCGATTCCAAGTGCTCCACCACCAGCCTGATTGGGCAGCGGGTAAAAGTCATTCAAAACTTTGCGTGAGGTGGGCGAGATCCGGCTTTCGGGAATCGTGGCGTTGGGGAAAACAGTTCCCGGGTTTAAAGGATCGCGAATACCGGCGGCGCGATTGAGGAAACCAAAGTTACCTGAGCGAAAGCGGGCATCCGGTAGAGTGCCGGTTTGGGTCAGCGATCGGCGTTCGCGCAAGCCTTCGTAGTTGAACATGAAGAAGAG
>CAZZGS010000562.1:0-3711 GCA_964653845.1 uncultured Bryobacter sp. | reverse complement strand
GCGCTCGGCGGCCTTCTCGTCGAGCAGTGTGCCGTTGGTGGATAAGAGGGTCGAAATCTTGTGGCGGTTACAGAATTCAATTCGCTCGAAGATCTTGTTGTCGAGCAACGGCTCTCCCAGGCCAATCAGCATCATGTGCTCGGCGCTGTCGCTGCTTTCTCGCACCAAGCCTTCAAAGACCTCGTCACTCATGTCTTCTTTGGGCTGCTTGTGCGTCTCGCGAGGACACATCGGGCAATAGATGTTGCATTTAGCCGTGGTTTCGACGATATACTCGACAGGCAGAGCGCTAAGCCGGGATTTGCGGCGAAGGTAGCCCCACAGGAGCCGAGCGCGATTCCAGGCACGCATCACAAACTAATATTGTACCGTCTGCGGAAATGGGATCATCGTTAAATTGCAGTGATTTCTCCAGCTGAAGACCGCATCCGAAGCCTGAATGAGGCACCGATTCAGCCTCAGGCCAAATACGTTCTGTACTGGAGCCAGATGAACCGTCGTGTCGACGGGAATCATGCCTTGGCCCACGCCATTTTTTTGGCAAATCAGTTGAAGCTTCCTGTTTTGTTCTATGAAGCGCTCACCTGTACTTACCGTCACGCAAATCGCCGAATCCACACATTCATCCTTGAAGGTGTGCCGGAAACAGCCCTCCGGCTCGAAAAACTCGGGGTCGGCTACGTTTTCTATCTACGCGCCAAACGCTCGGATTCAAACGACATCTTTTATCGTTTGGCCGAAGACGCCGCAGCAGTAGTCACAGACGACTACCCCATATTTATTGCGGCCTCACACAACCAAAGCGTGCCGTCGAAGCTGAAAGTCCCGTACCTCGCGGTTGACTCCAGTTGCGTTGTGCCGATGAACAAATTTGAAAAGCGCGAGTATGCCGCCTACACGATTCGTCCTAAGATCCAGCGTATGCTGCCTTCTTTTATGAAGCCGCTGGAGATGCCACAACCAAGGCAGCGCTGGACACTCCCCATCCCTTCGTTTCACACTCATGTTTCTAGTGACAACATTGCCAACCTGGTTGCTGGCTGCGGGATTGACCAGCACGTACCTGTATCTACAACCTTTCATGGTGGGGCGCTCGAAGCGGAGCGGCGGCTGAACAACTTTCTCGATCATAATCTCAAGCGTTATGCCTCTGATCGCAATCAGCCAGCAGCTCATGCAACTTCAAACATGAGCCCTTACCTGCATTTCGGGATGATTGGGGCTCTCGACGTCGCACTCAAGGTACAGTCGCATGGGATTGAAAATAACCTCTCAAGCGCCGAATACATCGAAGAGATGGTGGTGCGCAGGGAGTTGGCGTTTAACTTCGCCCGCTACGCCGGGCCGCAGGTGGAATGTCTCTCCGCCCTACCCGATTGGGCTCGCAAAACTCTGCTCGCCCATGCGCCCGATGAACGTAAGCCCTGCTACAGCCGGCAGCAGTTCGAAGAAGCGGAAACTCATGACGATATCTGGAATGCCACGCAAAAAGAGCTTCTCTTCCGCGGCAAGATGCATGGATACTACCGAATGTATTGGGGCAAGAAGATCATTGAATGGTCGCCAACCTGCCAGGATGCGCTCGAAACGATGATCTATTTGCATGACAAGTATGCGCTCGACGGCCGTGACCCGAATACCTATACTGGGATTTTGTGGTGCTTCGGCTTGCACGATCGCCCCTGGGTGGAGCGGCCGATTTTCGGGCAAATCCGCTGGATGTCTTACGACGGGATGAAGCGCAAGACGGATTCAGCTTCCTACCTGCGTGAGATCGCCTATATCGAAAGTACGGGTAAGGACCCCTTTGCCATACAATAGGCGCTGAATGCGGATTGCACTGAGTGGCGCTACTGGTTTTCTGGGCCGACATCTGGTTGAGCGGCTCTGCGCGGATGGGCATTCCATTGCCCTACTCGCCCGGCGCCCGGTGACTGGGCTGCCTTCAGCCGTTGAGACCTATCTTTGGAATCCACCAAAAGTAGAAGCGCCTGCGCAGGCCTTTGCAGGTGCCGATGCGATCATTCACCTGGCTGGTGCGACGGTCAACCAGCGTTGGACGAAAGAGAGCAAAGAATTGCTGCGAAGCAGCCGTATCGATTCTACTCGCAGCTTGGTGCAATCGCTGTCAACCCTCTCACGAAGACCCTCTTTGTTCGTCAGCGCCTCGGCAACTGGATTCTACGGCGACCGTGGAGATGAAATACTCACGGAGTCTTCTGCTGCCGGAGACAACTTTCTGGCTGAACTCTCCGTGAGCTGGGAGAAGGAAGCTACCCTTGCCCGTGCCCTCGGAATGCGGGTTCAATTGTTGAGAACGGGCGTTGTACTTGGGCTCGAAGGCGGTGCCCTGCCCAGCATGTTGCCGGTTTTTCGATTTGGAATCGGGGGGAAACTAGGCAGTGGGCAACAGTGGATGAGCTGGATTCACGTCGAGGACTGGGTAGGTTGCGTCCTCAAATTATTAAAGGAAGAGCTACCCTCAGGGCCATACAATCTCACTGCTCCCGAGCCATGCCGCAATGAAGAATTCACGCATTTGCTCGGTAAAGTGTTGAATCGACCGGCTTTTCTGCCTGTCCCTGAGTTTGCCTTGAAGCTACTTTTTGGCGAAATGAGCGCTGTAATCCTGGGTAGCCAAAGAGTGATTCCGGAAGCACTTTTGAAATCAGGTTACGAGTTCCGCTATCCGGCACTGGAGTCTGGGCTCCGCTCCTTGCTACAATAAAAGAGTTATGGCAATCCCGAATGTAAAGCGCTATCGCATTTCGAATGCAGATGGCACTCAATCCGCCACCATCATGGCCGTGCTCCCCAAGGATGCCGACGTGTCCGCTTACCTTTCAGACGCTGCCAAGCGTTTTGACTGGAAGGCTTACGGCGATGCTCAGGCAAAGCAGTTCAAGGTCCGCGTCGGTCAGCAGAAACAGAAGAAAGCGAAGTAAATTCGCTCTCGCAAATCTCCGGAAGTTTAAGGCAGCCTCGCACTCAGTTTTTAATACTCAGTGCGCGGGCTGCCTTTATTCCTTCTTCGGCCACCGCTGCGTCGCGGTCATGGGCCAGAGCGTCCACCGCTTCGCGGTCTGAGGCTTTCCCCTCGCGGCCCAAAATCCTCGCCAGACCTATCTTCTCTGAGCGCGTAGCCACTCCCAGCTTCGACCGAAGCAATGTTCTCACTTCATCTTCCCGGCTTAACTCTCCGAGATAAGCTTCTGCGTAGTCATGCCATGCGGCGGAATTCATCAGGTTGAAGAGGTAGGTAAAAGGGCTGAATTCAGAAGTTTCCAATTGCCCAAGCTTTACGAGTGCAAAGGCTTGCCCCATGCGGGCACGAGAATTGCCTTCCCCTTTATAGAGTTCTTCCAGTTTCGCTTTTGACTCTTTGATACCCAGACGGCCCACACCTTCAGCAGCAAATCCGCGCAACTTTTCATCGCGATTCTCCAGGTTCTGCTCAAAGAGAGACCGGCTTTCTGATGCCGCAATCATGGCGATAGCCTCAAGTGCAGCCGCCCGGCTTTGTGGGGATCGGCCTCTGGCAAAGACTTCGGCCAGATCCGGGAGGGCGGCATCGTTGCGGAAAACACCATTAATCGAAATCGCGCGAGCCTGGATGCGGTCGTTGAGATCGCGGAGCAAAAAGATCGTCTCGGATGCCGCTGCTTTGTCGCCGGTAAGCTCAATTGCCCGCAAAGCCGCCATCATCATGGG
>CAZZGS010000561.1:588-3715 GCA_964653845.1 uncultured Bryobacter sp. | reverse complement strand
TTTCTGCCGCTTGGGTCTGAGTAAGCCCTCGCTCACGAATCAGACGGAAAATCTCCAGCGTTAGCCGCGCCTTCATCAATTCCTGTTCTGGGTTCTCAAATCCAAGATCTGCGAAAACATTGCCGCTACCTACGGTCAATTCAGCAGCAGCACTCTCTGTGGACTTGGGCATAACCGCCCCTACAGCACCGGCCCAATCCGCCACGGCACAAACTCCTTATGCCCCAGCACCTCTGCCTTCGTCTTCTCACCCGAAGCCGTCCTCAAACACAAATCGAAAATCTCCTTACCCACCTGCTCCACGCTCGCATCCCCATCCACAATCCGCCCCGCATTCACGTCCATGTTGTCCACCATGCGCTTATAAGTATTCGAGTTAGTAGCAATCTTGATCACTGGAATATTCGGGAATCCAATCGCACTCCCTCTACCGGTAGTAAACGCAATCAAATTACAACCACCAGCCGCCAACCCCGTCAGCGACACCGGATCATAACCAGGCGTATTCATAAACACAAAACCCGGCGACTTCACCGTCTCGGCATAATCCACTGCATCCATCATCGGGCTCGTACCGGCCTTCGCCGCGGCCCCCAAACTCTTCTCCAAAATATTCGACAACCCACCCTCTTTATTCCCTGGGCTCGGGTTATCGTCAAAGCTCCCGCCAAACTGCCGCAGATACTTCTTGTATCCCTCAATAAAGCCCAAAAACTTCTCTGCCACCTGACGATTCCGCGCCCTCTTCACCAGCAAATGCTCAGCCCCAAAACACTCAGTCGTCTCAGCCAGCACCGCGCTAGCCCCAATCGCCGCCAGCATATCGCTGCAAACACCCAACGCCGGATTCGCCGAAATACCGCTAAAGCTATCGCTACCACCACAATTCAACCCAAGCTGAATCTTCGATGCCGGTACAGTAACGCGTTTCTGCGAAGTCATCTCCTCCATGTACTCCTTAATCCGAGTCCGAGCCGCCTCCACCGTCCCACGAGTCCCGCCACTCGATTGCAACGTCAACCCATGCAACCGCTTCGACCGTGGAGCATTCGGTCCCAGATAGTGATCAATCTGATTCACCTCACAACCCAAACCGATAATCAGTGCCGCACCGATATTCGGATGATTCAGCACCCCGGCCAGCGTCCGCTTTAACTGTTCCGTATCCGGCCCAATCGCATGTCCACAACCCTCACCATGAGGGAAGGCCACCACCCCATCCACATTCGGCAAAATGCTCCCAGCCTCAAAGCTCTCTGCGATCCAATCGACCGTATAGGCGGCACAATTCGAAGCCGCAACCACAGCGACATAATTGCGAGTCCCCACGCGCCCGTCCTCACGCAAGAATCCCTCAAACGTAGGCATATTCGTCGGCAAAGGAGGATAAGCAATCTCGCCTGTCGGAATCTCCAGCGCCAAATCATGATCTTCAAACGCCAGGTTATGCACATGGATATGCCGCCCCTGCTCGATCGCCATCCGAGTCTTACCGATCACCTGGCCATAGCGAAGAACACTCTCGCCAGCCCCAATCGCCTTCAGGCAAACCTTATGCCCTGCCGGCACGCTGTCGAGGACCATCACGGAGATCCCGGCGACAACAATCGTCGCCCCAGGGCTCAGCGGCACGCGCGCAATCGCAACGTTGTCTGTCTCATGAAGACGAATCGCAGAGTTTTCTGCGGTCGGTAATTTAGCAATATCTAGAAGACCCATGGTGAAACCACTGATTATACTTGAGAGGTGCCCAAGCCTCGCGTGTGGCTCGTGGCCGCGCTTGCGATTCCTTATCTCCTGCTCCTGGCCTCCAGCGGCCTCCTCGGCCCGGACGAGCCGCGCTACGCTGCCATCGGCCACCAAATGGCCAGCTCAGGAGACTGGATCACTCCAACCCTCTGGGGCAAGCCGTGGTTCGAGAAGCCCCCTCTCCTCTACTGGCTCATTGCAACATTCGATACCCTCGGCTTTCCACCAGATCTAGCCGCCCGCCTCCCAGTCACTCTACTCGGCCTCGGCTTCCTCTTCACCCTCCCCTCACTCGAAGCCGCCCTCATCCTCGGCACCTCCATCGGCTGGCTCGCTCTCTCGCAAGTCGCCGTAACAGACCTACCCCTCACCGTCTGCTTCCACGCCTTCCTCATCCTCATCCTCCGTAACAAGCCCTGGCTCGCGGGCATCGCCCTCGGTCTCGCCGTTCTCGCCAAGGGCCTCGTCCCGCTAGTCCTCTGCCTCCCCGTAGCGCTTCTTTACCGCAAAGAATGGCGACACTGGGCCGCCATGCTAGCCACGGCTCTCCCCTGGTACATCGCCTGCTATGCCGTCAACGGCCAGCGCTTCATCGACGAATTCATCATCCGCCATCACATCCAGCGCTTCCTCTCCCCAGAGCTCCAGCACGTCCAACCATTCTGGTTCTACATCCCCGTGCTCATCGGCCTCGCGATGCCCTGGGCACCTGCTTTCCTCCGCCTCACCAAAATCGAAGATGAACAAAAGCCCTACCTCTACACCGTCCTCTGGGGCTTCCTCTTCTTAAGCGTCTCCCGCAACAAACTCCCCGCCTACGTCCTCCCGCTCCTCCCTTCGATCGCGGTCCTCATCGCAGGCAAACTCCTCCGCTGGCACTACGCCTTCGCGGCCGGCCTCCTCATCGCCCTCCCAATAGTCTCCCCCTGGCTTCCCACCGCCATTGATGAAGGCCTCAGCAAGGCCAACTTCAACGACACCGCTTGGCCGTGGCTCCTCGCCACCCCAATAGCCGCCTGGCTTGCCTACCGTTACCAGCAGAAGGCCGTCATCGCCACCGCGATCCTCGCCATCTGTACCCTCAAGCTGAACCTCTACCCAAGCCTCGCCGGCACCGTCTCCGCCAAAAACAGTAAACTCACCTGCCTCCCCGAAGGCGCTTCCCGAGGCCTCCGCTACGGCCTCTCTTACTACCTCAACCGCGAAGTCGATTACTGCCTAGAGCCGCAAGAAGACCCCGCGCTTCTCCAGCGCCCGGACAAAGCTCCAGGTGATCAAAAAGTAAATCCCGGTAGCCAGGCAGACCCACAGCAGCGATGAATCCTTCGGTGCAAACTTCTGCACCACATCACCCACCATCGAGTGAATCAGATACCCG
>CAZZGS010000561.1:0-578 GCA_964653845.1 uncultured Bryobacter sp. | reverse complement strand
AGATTCAAATCCCGGCTTGCGAATATCGGCCAGCCACAGGAACCCGCCATAAACCAGCAGCGAAAATCCAGCACTAAAGGTCTGATAAGACAAACTCCCCGCCCGCTGCGTCATCGTCCAAAGATCCACCGCATTCCAAGGTGGCCAAAACGGCGGTGCTTCAATCCCGTGCACGCAAGAGATCAGATAGCCCACCACACTCAACACCAAACCCCACTTGAGCAACACCGGCAACGCCATCTCAGCCCCATACTTCTTCACAGCGTCATAGGCCAGCGCCCCGGCAAGCGTTGGCACAGCCCAACTCAGAAATCCTAGCGGACCCCCATCGATAACCCCCACCCGCATCAAAAACTCAAACCAGAACCACCCGCTCAGCGCCAGATGCAACAACCCACTCCCCGCTCCAAACAAAATCAAATCCCGGCTCCGTCTTCGCATCACCGGCAAAATCCAAAGGCAAGTCACGCCAATGTGCGTCAATGCCTGAAACGGGCTCCGCAAAAAGCTCTTCTCGATAAACCCCCACCAGCCCAACTCTGTCAGCGACGCCCACGTCTTGTAATTCCCATCAAGAC
>CAZZGS010000560.1:0-3727 GCA_964653845.1 uncultured Bryobacter sp. | reverse complement strand
CCACTCTCGTCTCCTTTCGATGAAAGCGTCCCCGAATGCTACTGTCTCATTTTTCCACCGCAGTCCAATAGTCTGTCCCCTTCCCCGTGTCCCCTTCCCCGAGCCATACGATATTGCACGATGGCTTCGGATGGGGACTTCCTGGAGCGGTTTCGAGGGAAGGCGGCTATACTGCCGATGGTATTGGCGGAGCACTGGGCGGCAGTGATGTAGTAATAGGCGATAATCGAAGCAGGCTTCATCCAATGAGCGTCACAATAGAGATACCGATCCCCGAAGAGTTGATCCCGAATTTGGAGAAGCGCGCGCAAAACGCGGGTCTGAACCGGGAACAGTACTTGAGCGAACTCCTGTCGCGGGAACTCTCATCGACCGCCAGCCCGGATGACATATTGTCCCGATTCCGGACGGAAGTGAAAGCGAGCGGAATTACTGACGGGGAACTAACGGAACTGTTCATCGCGGCGCGCGATGAGTCGAGCAAAGCTAAGCTTTGACGGAGGGCAAGGTAACCCGGGTTGTCTTCGATTGCATGGTCTTCCTGCAAGGCGCGGCTCGCCGGGAGAGTCCGGCCGGGATATGTTTGGACCTCGCCTGGCGGGGTCATGTAGATCTTTGTGTGAGCGATGAAATTCTGGCCGAGGTTGAGAACGTGCTGGGCCGTCCTCGTATTCGGGAGAAATTTCCGGTGTTGGATGACACAGTAGTGGAGAGCTTTCTGGCTGCGGTGAAAGAGCGGTCTCGATACTTCTCCTCTGTTCCGCAGCGACTGACGTTATCACGTGATCCGAAGGATGAGCCTTATCTGAATTTAGCTCTGCTCGCGAGCGCCAATTATCTTGTTCGCCGGGATGCTGATTTGCTCGATCTGGCGGTGGGAACGGATGTGGAGAGCCGGGCTGTGCAAGAGGCTGTACCGGCATTGCGGATAGTCGACCCAGTCGCTTTCCTGATGGCGATTCGCGGTGAGGGCAAGATTCCGGGGTGATAAGACAGGCTGTTCTGGCGATGGCTGGAGCAGATCTAACGGATGAACTTGATCTCGCATACGGCCTTATCGAGGAGGGCGTCAAATTCGTGATGATCGGCGGTGATCAGGGGTGCGCCGAGTCTTTGTGCCAGGGTGATTGCGAAGCAATCGGCTAGCGACACGCGGCGGTGGATGGCTTTCAGTGTCCCAGCCTGCTGCCAGACGGCGGGCGTGAGCGTTTCATCCTGAATAACGCCTAAACGAACGAGGTCTGCGATCGCGCTGAGCGCTATATCGCTGTCCCCCGGCGCGATGGAAGTCGTAAAAGACTTCGCACAGATTGAGCGCGTGGGCGTAGCATTTGGAATCGGGATCTAAAAGCGCGTCGGCGACTATTTCGGCTCCGGGCTAATCGCGGAGAAAAGCGATCATTGCGCTGGCGTCCAGCACCAGAATCATGGACGGGATTCCGAGGGTGTTTCCGCCGCCTTACGTTGTATGAAATCCTCGCTCGATGTTTGTAGATGTTTGTACTTGCCGCGGATCGCATGAACCAGCGCCGCTCGATTTCGCGGGCTTGCTTGAGCCGAGTCGATTCACTCCAGGGCCTCGGCCACCTGATGGCGTTGCTCCTGGCGAGAGATGGGCGCGGGATGAGGGCGGTAGCGATCCGGGGAGCGGGTTGGCCTGGCTGCGGGCGATGGCACAGTTTGCACTCTTGTCAGCCCATCTATGTCTTGTGGCCCAAATCGTTATTCTCGCCAACTACTCTGCCAGGGTTGGGCTCTATGAACTTAGATGGAGGCGAAGGAGCAAAAAACCCACACCATGAGTGACATTTTCGGTTGAGAGAAGCAGCCGTCGCGTGGGGGGCTGTCTACCAATCACGGAATGCTGGATTTGCTGCGCAAACAGGGAGATCTGGGCGCGGGTTACGCCCAGGTCTTTACGATTCCGGCAGTGCTGGCACTGGCCGGTGACGGCTTGTCCTTGCTGTTGCGGCCTAAAAACTAATCCGCAAAGCGACCTGGACTTGGCGTGGGCCGACAGCAGTTCCACCGATAACACCTGTGGAACCGGAACCAAGCTGGGCATTTGGCGAACCAAGTTGGAGGGTATTGGTTAAATTAAAGGCTTCAGCACGGAATTGAAGCGTGGTGCGCTCGCGGATCTTAAAGTTTTTAAAGAGCGAGAAGTCGAGAGTGCGCAGACCGGGGTTACGGATGTCGGGCGAAGTGCGAGAGACGTTGCCGAAGCGGAATGCGGGAGCGAAGCTGAAGACGCTGGTGTTGAAGTATTGAGCAATCTTCCGGTCAGTAGTTTGGCTGTCCAGCTTGCCGGTGGTGCCGTTGTTGTTGGGGCGTTGACCGGAGGAGCCGAGAGAGGTGTTGTTGACGTTCTGCGTGATCAGCACGGGAGTGCCGCCAGAGAGCGTCAGGATACCGTTAATTTGCCAACCGCCGAGGAGGATTTCACCGGCTGTATTCATGCCGGTGAATAGCTTACGGCCTTTACCAAAGGGGAGGTCATAATTGCCGCTCATGACCAGGCGGCGGGAGATGTCCTGGGTGGAGATCGATCGCTCGGCACGTCGATTATAAAAGTCCTGCTTGTTACCGGCCTGACCGAGGAAGGTGACGGTTTGGGACGCATCATCAATCAGCTTGCCGCCAGTGAAGCTGGCCAGGAAGCCAAGGCCACTCGTGAAACGTTTTTCAACACGGAGCGTGAAGGCGTGGTAGATCGAGTTGGCCTGGGGCTTGCGGAAGGCGTTGACGCCTGTGTATTGAGGAAAGGGGCGCAGGAGCTGAGAGCGCGCGACATTCGGCTGGCTGAGGGCCGATGTTGGGTTCACGATAATGCCGAAGAATGGATTGGGAACCTGATCGTTAAGGGAATTACCGAGATCGCCGAAGCTGGCGGGGAGTTGGTTGTAGGTCATGCTCCCTTCTCCATCAATCAAATGGTTCCCTTTGGAGGCAAGGTAGCCGGCTTCGATGACCATATTGCCGGGGAGCTCGCGTTGGAGATTGAAGTTCCACTGCTGAATGACAGGGTTGCGGGAATCGTTAAAGAAGCTCTCACCGACGCCGAGGCCAATGTTGGTGGAAGCTCCACTGTTGGGGCCATCGGGCGAGCCGAGCGGGAGATTAAAGCCACCAGGGAAGGGGTTGCGAAGGAAGGCATTGACAGTGCGGCCACCGTCGAGGGTAGTCAGCATGCCGGTGTTACTGCGGTAGCCCTCCATGCCAGCACTCCCGGAGGAGCCTGCGGCCTGCATCATAGAACCGGCATACATGAGGGCGTAGGCTCCGCGCATGACGGTTTTGTTGTTGAGCTTATAGGCGAAGCCAAAGCGAGGACTGATGTTATTGCGATCCACGGGAACCTGGTAGCGGTTGTCGCCGTTGACAAAACGCATGGCACCTTTGAGATTAGGAAAAGCGGCTACGCGGCCCGCAATGGGAGAGTTGGCACCAATGTCGAAGAAGCTATAGCGGTTGTAGCGCTCTGTGCGGGGAAGATCAACGTCGTAGCGAATACCGAGATTGAGGGTGAGGCGAGAGTTGAATTTGAAATCATCCTGGATGTAGCCGCCCCAATAGACACTGGAGCTGGAAGGGATGGGATCGTGAGAGATGTTGCCGCTGGCGGCGGTGCCAAGCAAGAAGCTGGCCATACCGAAGCCTTGGGTACCTGCGGCCTGAACCGGGTTGCGCTGGGTGAAGCCCTGGTTGAAGCCGTATTGGCCGGAGG
>CAZZGS010000559.1:0-3734 GCA_964653845.1 uncultured Bryobacter sp. | reverse complement strand
GGCTTGGATCGACCCTAAATCCGGCCTCGTCATGATTCTCATGGTTCAGCGGGCAAACTTCAAAAACGCCGACGATTCGCCGGTTCGCGCTGCCTTCCAGCAGGCAGCAAGCCAACCTTAACTAGTCGGGGATTATCAGAACATCGCCAGGATGAATGACGCTCTTGTCATCCACCAGTTTGCCTGGGTTGCCCGCAATGATCTTCGGAAACTGTGAACCATTCCCGTAGAAATGCGCAGCAATCTTCCAAAGACTATCTCCAGCTACAACGGTGTAATGCTTAACGGGTTGGGGCAGAGAAGTATCGACACTCAGATCAAGCGTGATCTCGTTGTGCCAGCTTTCGCCAACTGCCTTCACGGCATTCCATACATCGTTCTTTACGTTCTCGTTTGGCGCAGCTCCCTGCATGAAAAGCTTCTCACCTTCCAGATGAAGGTGGGCAAGTACAACACCCTTTTCCTTCGCAACGGCAATAGCATCCTGATACTTCAACTTGAGTCCTTCAAGTATGTCCATGAGAATCCTCCTCCAAATACATTTGCCTCGTGGCACTCATATCTTCCCATTACCTGAGCGCTCATGCATTAAACTCTGATTACAGGCATGAAGCAATTTGCCAAGACTCCAGCTCTCGCAGACCTCAAAGGCGCGCTCTCCCAAGTTCTCCTCGGCAAGGATGAGGTCGTTCGCCTCACTATCGTCTGTCTGATCGCCCGCGGCCATCTCCTCATAGAAGACGTCCCAGGCGTCGGCAAGACCACGCTCGCGGAATCTCTCGCTCGTTTGGTCGATGCCAGTTTCCGTCGTCTGCAATGCACCTCAGACCTCCTCCCCGGCGACATCACCGGCGTTTCCATCTACCGTCCTCAGTTTCAGGATTTCGAATTCCGCCCCGGCCCGGTCTTCGCCAACTTCCTCCTTGCCGACGAAATCAACCGCGCCACTCCCAAGACCCAATCCGCACTTCTCGAAGCCATGAGCGAAGGCCAGGTCTCCGTCGACGGCCGCACCATGCCACTTCCAGACCCCTTCATGGTGATCGCCACCCAAAACCCCACAGAGCAACAAGGCACCTATCCGCTTCCAGAAAGCCAGCTTGACCGCTTCCTAATGCGCATCGAAATCGGCTACCCCAGTCACGAACAAGAGCGCGCCGTCCTTAGAGGCGACAGCCTCAAACCAGCAAAGCTCTCAAGCATCCTCCACAGCGATGACCTCAAGCAAATCCAGAAAGAAGTGGAAGCCGTCCATGTCGACCCCGACCTGGTTACGTACCTCCTGAGACTCGTCGAAGCCACCCGCGGCCACGAAGGCGTGACGCTGGGAGTTAGTCCACGCGGCGGCCAGGCCCTCTACCGCGCCGCTCAAGCCAGCGCCCTCCTCGACGGCCGCGACTTCCTCATCCCTGACGACATCAAACAACTCGCCGTCCCGGTCTTCTCCCATCGTCTCCGCCTCACCGCACAGGCCAGCTTTGGCCAGCGCCATTCGGAATCCACCAAACGCGTCATCGCGCAAATCCTAGCCGCCGCAGAAGTCCCCCTGTAACCAAAACCCCACCCGAAAGCGTTAGTACAGGGACAACCCAAAACCCGATGGAACGCAAAAAAGCAAGCGACTTTCCCCAAGAGCTACTCAACCTCTTTGACAAATATGTACATGGCGATATTGAGCGTCGCGACTTCCTCGAAGGTGCCAAGCGCTTCGCCGTCGGCGGCGTAACCGTTGCCGCCCTTTACGAAAGCCTCAAGCCCAACTACGCATGGGCTCAACAAGTCCCCAAAGACGACCCCCGCATCAAAGCCGGCGTCGTCACCATTGAATCCCCTCTCGGCAACGGCAACATCAAAGGCCTCTTCGCCCGTCCTGCCAAGATCACCGGCAAGCTCCCCACAGTGATCGTGATCCACGAAAACCGCGGCCTCAACCCTTACATCGAAGACGTCGCCCGCCGCTTCGCTGCAGCCAATTTCATCGCCTTCGCTCCAGACGGCCTAACCAGCGCCGGCGGCTATCCCGGTGACGACGAAAAGGGTGGCAAGCTCTTCCAGGGTGTCGACAAAGCAAAGATGACCGAAGACTTCATCGCTGTGGCCAAATGGCTCAAGTCCCACAAGGATGGCAACGGCAAACTAGGCTCAGTTGGCTTCTGTTTCGGCGGTGGCATCACAAACACGCTAGCCGTCCGGCTCGGCGCTGATCTCAACGCCGGTGCCCCCTTCTACGGGGGCCAGCCCAAGGCCGAAGACGTCCCGAAGATTAAAGCCCCGCTCATGCTCCACTACGCGGGCAACGATGCTCGCGTCAACGCCGGTTGGCCTCCCTACGAAGAAGCTCTCAAGGCCAACAATCTCACCTACACCGCCTACATTTACGAAGGCACCAACCACGGCTTTCACAACGACACCACTCCGCGGTACGACGAAGCCGCTGCCAAGCTCGCCTGGCAGCGCACTCTCGAACATTTCAACAAATACCTCCGCGCTTAAAGTCTCCCCAAACTGAAGCCGGCAACCGTACCGGCTTCAGTTCAGCTCCAACACTTCCCTCAACCACTTCATCCGGTCCCGCACGGCTTCATCATTCAACCCATGCCCCGCATCGTAGTAAAGCACCTGCTTCGGTACCTTCGCCCGATCGACCAACACTTCCGCCTTCACTTGGGGTACATAGGGGTCGCGTCGCCCAAACTGCAACAACACCGGCACACCCAACTCCCCAATAAAGCGCGACGGCGCAAGCGGCGCAAACCTATCGCGAACCTTCTGCTTCTCTGCCTCCGGAAGCCCCATCCGTCCCAA
The DNA here is from genome assembly GCA_964653845.1 of uncultured Bryobacter sp. Classification (GTDB taxonomy): domain Bacteria; phylum Acidobacteriota; class Terriglobia; order Bryobacterales; family Bryobacteraceae; genus Bryobacter. Next base: position 929 of record CAZZGS010000559.1, on the reverse strand, counting down.
CAAAAACCACTCCTCAAACCCGACCGTCCCCGCCTGCAGCGCCCAGGCTCTTGGCCGCTTCTCATATCGGCTCAACAACAGCCCGTACATCATCCCGAAGTCATGTCCAACATAAGCAAAATGTCGCCCGTCCACCCCAGGCTGCTCAAGCAGATAATCAATGGCCTTCCGCAATTCCACAATCGTCTCAAGACTGGCCTCATAGTCCTTGGCCGGATCCCGCTTGCGAAACCACTCCGGATCACTCCACATCGTCTCGGGTAGCAGACTCACTACTCCCTCGCGAGCCAGCTCCAAAGCCTGTGACAAAAACTGAGTTCGATTCGAGTCGGCACTTCCCGGCTCATACCAGTGAACAAAAAGCACCGCTGCTTTCACGGGCCCGGGCGGACGAACCAGATAGGCCTTCCGTCCAGCGACATTTACATCGCGAAGCACCGGCTCAGCAGCGAATCCCGCTCCTGCTGCCCAAAACAAAAGCAGCCCTAATTGTTTTCTTCGAGTCCACTCTGCCATGTGCGATTTTTCACCGGTGCAAGAATCGCCTGCACTCCAGCTAATACCTCCGGGTCGATCTGGTAGTCGAGTGACCCAAGGCAAGTCATCACTTCCGCCTCGCTCTTCATCCCGCAAAGCACACTATGAATCCGCGTCTCCTGCAGGCTGAACGCCACTGCTAACTGAGCTATATCTACACCCTTCGAAGCGCAGAACAAAGCCGCTTCAGCACATTTCCGCTTCAACTCATCACCAGCCGGATGCCACGCCAGCGGCCCCTGAGGCGTAAGCAACCCCATCGCCAGCGGTGCCCCCAGAATCAGCCCTATCTTCTGCTTGCCCACCCAGGGCAACAGGCGTGTCAAAGAAGTATCGTTCAACCCGTAATGGCAATAACTCAAAATCACGTCCAGCTCAAAGCGCGGAATCAC
>CAZZGS010000558.1:0-3755 GCA_964653845.1 uncultured Bryobacter sp. | reverse complement strand
GCCCTGAAGCGTTATCCCTGTTGCTCTTGTCGATGTCGCGTGGACAGAGTCTTTACGGCTTGGTGTTGCTGTTGAGCTTCTCGATCGGGCTGGCTGTGGTGTTGATCGGGTTGGGCCTTGCCGCTGTTTTAGTTGCGCCTTCGATGAATCGAATGAAGTCGCTCTCGGTTACGATTCCGATCATGAGTGCGCTGGTTTTGATTGTGATGGGTATCGCACTGCTGCTATGAAGTCGGTTGTCATCACAGGCGTGTCAACCGGGATTGGGCTGGCGACCTTGGATGCAGCGCTGCGGGCTGGCTTTGAGGTGTTTGGCTCGGTTAGAACCGCGCCCGATGCTCTGCGACTGAGAGAGCAATTTCCTGAGAGATTCGTTCCTCTGGTCTTTGATGTAACCGATGAGCCGGCGATTCAGGCTGCCGCTACGCTTGTAGCTCAGACTCTGGGCGACCGGCGTCTCGATGGTTTGATCAACAACGCAGGAGTCGCCATCAGCGGGCCCTTGCTTTATCTTCCGGCGGAGAAGTTGCGACATCAGTTTGATGTGAATCTGTTTGGGGCGATGGCTGTAACCCGTGCCTTTGCCCCACTCCTGGGAGTCGATCCTGGGCGCACAGGAAAGCCGGGTCGCATCATCAACATCAGCTCGGTTTCCGGCAAGCTCTCTTCGCCCTTTGTCGGCGCTTATGTTGCTTCCAAGCACGCTCTTGAGGGCATGTCAGAAAGTTTGCGGCGGGAACTCTTGATCTTTGGTATCGACGTGATCATAGTTGGCCCAGGGGCCATCCAAACACCGATTTGGGGCAAGGCGGAATTTGATCCTTACCTCAAAACACCCTACTCTGAGTCCTTGAAACTTGCCTACGATTACATGCTGAAGATTGCTAAGGAGGGGCTTGCTCCAGAGCAATGTGCGGACTTGCTTGTGAAGATCCTGCTGACAAAACGCCCCAGGACCCGATATGCGCTGGTGCCCAGGCCGATCCTCAACTGGTGGATTCCGAAACTGCTGCCTGCCCGCTGGGTAGACCGGATCATGGCGATGCGCCTTGGCCTCAAGCCACGTTGAAGGGTAGGATAAAGGTTTCATGTCCTTCATCCACGACAACTTCCTGCTTGAGACAGAACAAGCTCAGCACCTCTATCATCAATACGCGGCAGCCGAGCCGATCCTTGACTACCACTCGCATTTGCCGCCAAAGGATATTGCAGAGAATCGCCGCTTTGCCAATCTCTTCGAGATCTGGCTGGAAGGGGATCACTACAAATGGAGGGCGATGCGGGCAAACGGAATTCCTGAGTCGCATTGCACTGGAGATGCGTCTCCGTTTGAGAAGTTTGAGGCTTTCGCGGCAACCGTACCGCATACATTGCGCAATCCTCTCTACCACTGGACGCACCTTGAGTTGAAGCGGTACTTCGGGATTGATGAGTTGCTGAATGAAGGCAATGCCCGGCGGATTTGGGATCAGACGAATTCGCAGCTTGCCTCTGAGGATATGCGCATCTGGGGGATCCTCAAAAAGTTTGGGGTGAAGGCAATCTGTACAACCGACGACCCGGCTGATGATTTGCGCTGGCATGCTTCGATTGCCAAGAGTGATTGCCCGGCAAAGGTTTTCCCCACCTTTAGACCGGATGGTGCCATGCATGTGCAGCGGCCCGATCTGTTTCTGCCGTGGATTGAAAAGTTGTACGAGACCTCGGGCGTGAGTATCGATTCCTTTGCTGATTTTCTGATGGCGATCGAATTGCGCCACGATGCTTTTCATGCCATTGGAGGCCGTCTATCCGACCACGGCCTCAATCGCTGCTTTGCCAATTTCTGCGATGAAGAGGAAGCGGCCGGGATCTTTGACAAGGCCCGCGAGGGCGGAGAAGTTTCGGCCGATGAGTTCGACCGTTACGCCAGTTTCATGATGCTCTTCTTCGGTAAGCTCGATGCCGCCAAGGGATGGACAAAGCAGATTCACCTTGGGGCGCGAAGGAATGCCAATTCAAGGGCCTATCGTGAGCTTGGCGCCGATAAGGGTTTTGATTCGATTGGCGATGCCCCGCAGGGCGATGCGCTGGCTGCTTATCTCGATCGCCTGAATCGGGAAGACCAGTTGCCGCGCATGGTGCTCTACAACGTGAATCCGAACGAGAACTATACGTTTGCGACTATGGCTGGGAACTTCCAGGACGGCAAGATCGCGGGCAAGATCCAGTTCGGTTCTGGCTGGTGGTTTCTCGATCAGAAAGACGCGATGGAGTGGCAGATGAATGCGCTTTCCAATTGCGGGCTTTTTTCGCGCTTCATCGGGATGCTGACGGACTCTCGATCCTTCATGAGCTTCCCTCGACACGAGTACTTTCGCCGCACGCTCTGCAACCTGGTGGGGAATGACATGGCCAAGGGCTTGTTGCCAAATGATGAGGCAATGATCGGAAACATGGTGCGCAATATTTGTTTTGCGAATGCGCGCGATTTTCTGCGTCTGCCGCTTTAGCGATTGTGCCTGCCGCGCATGCGGCGGGCTAACTTTTCAATCTCTTCGAGTTTCTTGAGCATGCCGATGCTGAGGATGTTGTGGTCGTTCTTCTTCAACTCCGCATCCACTTCCTGGCTGTACTGGATGAGCTTGGCTGCATCGACAAGAAGCTTCTTCTGAGCGTCCTTGAGTATTGCCTCGCTCTGCAGTGTTCCGTCGGGCAGGCGCTTGACATTCTGTTCTTTTTCGACCGGTGGCAAGTCCTGCGCCAGCAGTGCTGTGCATAGATTGGCGAGAAAGGTTTTTCGAGCCAGGCTGATCATTCGCTACTCTTTCTAATTGGCAATGGAAACGCTCTTTACAATCGGACACTCGAATCATTCGATCGAAGTGTTTGTGAAATTGCTGCTTGCTCACAACATCGCACAAGTTGTGGATGTGCGCACATTTCCTTCTTCACGATTTTCTCCCCACTTCAACCAGAATGCTTTGCGAGAGTCCTTGACCGCCGCAGGCATCGATTACGTTTATGCCGGGAAAGATCTGGGTGGGCGGCGCACCCAGAACAATACGGAGCTACGTCAGACGCAGGGCTTCAAAATTGCCTTGCGCGACTTGATCCGCCAATCGCAAGATCGTCCAACCGTCATGATGTGCGCCGAAGAAGACCCTTACCAATGCCATCGCCGCTACCTCCTGTCGAGAGCGCTGATGGAGGATTTCTCGTTTCTTGAAATTGAGCACATCCGCAAGGATTCGACTGTTCTCAAAGAACCGGGCTTCCCTGAGTCTGCCGTGCAACTGACGCTTGGCATGGACTGATCCTAGTGGTTGTGGCGTGGGATGATCTCGCCGAGATTGCGGTACTTGACTGCGAACTCAAGGACGCCACCGAATTCGAGTTGTCCGACATGGGCGCGGTAGAACTCCTGCCACGGCGTTTGTGTCTCGGCGATTTGGAGCTTCACGTTTTTCTTGCGGCTCTCGATCTCTTCTTCGCTCAGCATCACGTCGACGCGGCGGGTGTTGAAATCGACACGAATAGAATCTCCAGTTTCAAGAATCGCCATGTTGCCGCCGACTGCGGCTTCAGGTGAGACGTTGAGAATGGAGGCACTGGCGCTGGTGCCGCTCTGGCGTCCGTCACCGAGGGTGGGCAACTGATTGATGCCGATCTTGATGAGGCGATCCGGTGGGAGCATGTTGACGACTTCAGCCGCGCCTGGATAACCTACCGGGCCACAGCCCCGGATCACCAGGATGCAGCGCTCATCGATGTTG
>CAZZGS010000557.1:0-3766 GCA_964653845.1 uncultured Bryobacter sp. | reverse complement strand
CCCCAATTAGTCTTCCATAGCACATTCCCTCCAGAGACCTGATCTTTATCCACTGGGTCAGTCTGGAATGGCACTAACTTAAGCAAAGACTTTCGTTGATTATCAATGACTTACAAGCGCTTTTGTATCCTAAAACGGCCTTAAGTTAGTGCCATTCGGGTCAATCTGTCGGCCCTGGCTTTAACGAAGGCTGAAAAAACGACCCAGTGAACCTTCCAAGTCCCTTCATGCTGCGAACGTAAGGAGTCCCGCAGAATTGCGGGATAGCTCGGAGCGTTGACCCAGGTCCCCTTTCAAAGAAAGCAGTGTAAGTCCGACGCATAAAAACTGTAGGAGCGACCTTGCGTCGCGATGGTCGGGTGTTTTCGAACTTTCTAACCTGCCAATTTTCAAAACTGAGCCCGCTGATTTCATATTTAGTCAAAATATGTTGAGTGATCCCTTTTAATCCCCCTTCTTTCCATGGAGTATTCAGCCATTTTAGTTTTACCTATCTCCCTGGACTAGCTGCTACCTATGTTCCCGGTTCATACCACCTGCCTCGGCATCAGGCCGACCATCATGAGCCTATTTCGTTATGCCAATATTAAATGGCTAACCCCTCTCCTCACCGTTGCTGACCCCCGGCAACGGGCCGCTAGAGCGGTTATTCAGGGAAATGAAAAAAAAGATAATAAAAAACTTGCAGCGCTACTAGGTGTTCTAGTATACATAGAACACAGTGCTACCGTTTCAAATCCAGTTTAAGCCAGGCCAGACCGTTTACGGTCAGGTTGTTTATGGGGCAAAAAAAGCAATCGTCTCTGGCTTGTTGAGGCCTGCGGATCACTTTCCTTCGGTTCGACAGCTCAGTCAGGAGCTGAAGATCAATCCCAACACAGCACACAAAGTTGTGTCGGCGTTGATTAATGACGGCCTGCTGGAGGTGCTCCCTGGCGTCGGAACCGTCGTTGCAAAATCCCCTGCGCCAAGTCGGGCGGCTCGCCGGGAACTCCTTTCCAACGATGTCGAGCGAGTGGTCGTGGAGGCTCTCAAGCTCGAACTGGGACTAGACGACGTGACTTCCGCCATCACCCAAACCTGGCAGCGAATCACCAAATCAAAATTATGAATGCAATCATCGAAACAAACATGCTCAGCTTTCGCTACGGGGCGCAGGAGGCCGTGCGAGATCTCAACCTCACTGTGCCGCAAGGTAGTATTTTTGCGCTTCTCGGGCCCAACGGTGCTGGCAAGACGACAACGCTTAAAGCGTTGATGAATATCGTCGAACCGACTTCCGGCGAGGCATTTGTCATGGGCGTTCCGACGACCCGGTTGGGGCCGAAAGAGTTTCAGCGCATCGGCTACGTGTCGGAAAACCAAGAGCTTCCAGAATGGATGACCGTCGGTGCTTTTCTTGACTACTGCCGGGCCTTGTATCCGACTTGGGACGCCGCGTTCTGCAGCCGTCTGACCGAGCAATTTCAACTGCCGCTCGACAGGAAGCTCAAGCAGCTTTCGCGCGGAATGAAAATGAAAGCTGCGCTGCTTTCGTCGTTGGCCTACCGACCGCGATTGTTGGTTCTTGACGAACCTTTTAGCGGGCTCGACCCGCTCGCGCGAGACGAGTTCATCTCCGGGATGTTGGCAATGGTGGATGAATCCGACTGGACGATTGTGATCTCCTCTCACGATATCGAGGAAGTCGAACGCCTCGTTGACTGGGTGGGATTTCTCGAAAAGGGAGGACTTCGACTTTGTGAACCCGTAGCCAAACTCCTAGAGCGCTTTCGTCGCTTAGAGGTCGTCTTGGCCACAGGAGCCGTGCGCGAGAGCCCGCCGCGTTTGCCGCATCCCGATTGGCTGGATGTCTCCGTCCAGTCCCATGCGTTGCGATTCGTTGAGAGCCAGTATCAGGCGGACGAAACCAATCGCCGCGTGCAGGAAATCTACCCGGACGCCAAAGAAATCCAGTCATCCCCCATGTCCCTCAGGGAAATTTTTGTCGCTCTCGCACGATGCCCTCAAACCTCCACCCTCAAAAAGTAAATGCAAACCGCACTTCTCCCTCATCTTATCTGGAAAGACCTCCGCCATGTGCGCGTCGTATTCGGCCTTTGGCTTTTGCTGCTCCTCGCTCAAGGAGTGTTGATTGGGTCAGGCTTCAGCGTGGGCCCGGGCCAAATGCTTTGGCAGATCGCCTACACGATTCTCGCCATTGGGATTCCGATCTTGCAGGGACTCGTGCTCGTGATTCTTATCCCACTGCTCATCCAAGATGAGGCACTCGTGGGCACGACAGCGTTCTGGTTCACGCGTCCGATTTCGCGTGGCACCGTGCTGGTCGCAAAAGTTCTCTTCGTCGTCGGACTGTTGGTGATCCCCCCGCTGGTTGTTGAGCTTCTTGTCTTTCTCGTTAACGGCATCCAAACGCGAGACATCGTCCGCGCTTTGCCTCAGGTGCTTTACACGAGCCTCTCGCTCATTGTTCCGATCGCAGCACTCAGCACGCTCACTCGCTCGTTCGCCCGATTTGCCATCTGGTTGGTTTCGGTTTCGATGGCAGTAATGGCTTTCGGGTTCGTCGTGCAATTCGGGCGCATGCTTTTCTCGATGGAAACATTCATGACGGACTCGCAAAACACGTCGCTTCTGTTTTCGCGCAGCATTGCCGCTGGACTCTGTGGGATCGTTGGCGGTGCCCTCGTGATCGGTAACCAATACCTCACCCGCAGAATGCGGACTTCCTTCGTCATACTGATCGTGACCGTCGCAAGCTCGATCTGCGTTCAAATGCTCTGGAACTACGATTTCTTCAAGCGTCCTGAATCCGCGGCGAACACTTCCACGTTTCGGACGGACTCGGTTTCCGTCGCACTTAATCCCAAATCGGTTTTCGCGAACGACGCTCTCCAGTTTTCGCCAATGAGCGATCCCCGCACGAGTATCTCCGCTCGGTTCAAATTCTCCGCAGTTCCGCATGGTTACCAGTTGGAAATTGCAGACGTTCAATCGGAACTCACGTTTGCGGATGGCACGAAGCTCCCGTCCGGAAAAGTGACGGCCCTTCCCGGCCTGCCGGATCAATGGTGGGCTTCGGCTCTCTCAGAAGCCATCGACGGCGTGCCAGTGCTCAATGGGGATCCGGATTCTGGAGAGGTGTTCGGGCAGGTTTTTTCGCTCGATACCTCGATCTTTCAAGAGCGGAAATCCGAGTCGGCGACGCTGCGGGGGACGCTTTCGTTGAAAGCCAAATACTTGACCGTTGTTGGCCGTCTGCCCCTTCGCAGCGGGGCGCGTATGGTTGACGGATCGAGGCATGTTGAGATCGCCACTGTCGTCAAGCAAACGACAGGCTGCCGCCTTATTCTTCGCGAACGGAAGTTGAACCTTTGGTCCACATCGACGTTCTCTCAGTTTAATCCGCTAGCTGGAGACGGCGGCGTTTATCTACTCGTCAACCGTGCTCGCAATCAGGCCATCCTTCCTGACCAGAATTTCAACTTCGACATGGCCTCCACGTTTCTTCAGGCAACGGCGATGTTGGTTAACCGGAGCATCGTGCTCGACTTCTCCGGGTCGCGGCGCGACAAAGAAATCGTATTGGTCGATGCCGACTGGCTGGCCGGGGCGGAACTCGTGCGTGTTCAAGCCGAGTCAGCTGGCACACTCAAGCGCGAACTCACCGCCGACAACTTTGTGCTCAGTCCCAAGAAATGAGTTCCGCCATCTCAACCTCCCAACTCACCCGCCACTTTGGGCACTTTTGCGCAGTCGACGGACT
>CAZZGS010000556.1:0-3773 GCA_964653845.1 uncultured Bryobacter sp. | reverse complement strand
CCAAGAGATCTCCTCCCATGACGACTTAGAGGAGCCAGTCAAACAACTAATTCTATTCGACTTTTAACCGGACAGCAGTGATCTCGTAGAGACGGTTCTCTACAGTCCGGTCACCCTGGCTCAGGCGTAGCAGCAGTTCAGTTACTTCATGCTCGGAGGGCGGGTGCATAAGATGTGCGGCTTAATAGTATCTAAGTCCGGTCTCTCTGTCTACTGAAGCAATTTGGCTATTGGAATCCCCGCCTCCACCAACTTGGCCACATACCATTCCGGCAATTTTTCCTTGCCAAACAGTGCACGCAGACGGGAATTGAAAACCTGAAAGGTAGCCGAATCCACCGCCAGTTGCCAGGCAGCCGGGATGTAGCTATAGGGCCGCTTCTCCTTCAGCGCAAACTCGGCACAATCGAAATAAAGTTCGATGGCAAGCCGCGGATCCTTTACTGCATACACATCTGCCAACTTCACCCACGAAGCGATCGGTGCCCCATTCAACCGGGCCTGCGAGAGCGCATCCTCGAGGCGGTCCTCATTCAGCAGAAGCTCGATATGCAAGCCCCTGGAATGCTCCGCTGCAAACGCCATCGCTCTTTCACGCCACTCCACGCTTTGCCTCGAACGGCCAGCCGTGTACATCAGAGCAGTAAAGTGATCCTGATCCGGCTTCTGCTCAAACAGATACCAACGATAAGGAAGCGCTTCATCGGATTGACTTTGCTTCTCGTATCTATCGGCAAGAAACCTGGCAAGCTTTGGATTGGCTGCCTTGGCAAAGGCCTTCTGCACGATCAGCAACGCATCCATCGGTCTTTCGCGCAGGTCCAGGTAAGAGGCAACCGTTAACACCTCGTCCGGGTGCCGGGCCATCGCAAGCATGATCGCCACCTGTTCGCCGACATCTTCGCTCACCGTCATCCATTCAAAGAGCATCACGCGCCGGTTCAGGAAAGTCTTAGCCTCACGCATACCAGGCTTCAAGGTGCCCTGGTGATTCACAATTACCTGATAAATCGGTTCCAGTAATTCGCGGTACTTCTTCAGCCCCTCGATACCAAGCAGGTCGACATAGGCCTTGGGAGACTCGGGAAGAATGCTCATGGCTGCATTTGATCGCATGGTAAAGAGGCGCTCGGCCAGATCCTCGGGATTCCCCGGAAACAATTTGGCCACGCGTAAATGCAGTGTTCCAAATTCACGCTGCAGCTCCTCAAGTCTTGTCGAGGACTTGCCTTGCAATCCGAGCAAACGGTCCAGACCAACCATCGCACTTTCAACCAGCGGCAGCAGATGCTCAGTCGGAGCAAAATCGAGACAGGCCCGCATCGACTCCAGCAAAAATTGAGCCGGCTTTGCAATTTCGGCAGGCTTGAGGCTCCGCCGCTGTCCCGACATTTGATTGAAGCCGTCGAGGGCATCCTCAATCGCCTTCGCTGCTACTTCAAAGGATTGATGAGTACCGGCGTAGAAGTCGAGGCGTTGCCGGAAGTCTGGCGAATCCTTCGCCACCCCAAGCAGCCATTCGCACAATTGCTCGCGCGAGTGTTCCAGCAGAAATTGACGTAGTTCCTTCTTCGTCTGTGCCACAGTCTAACTAGCGTAGCGAAGCCAGCGGTAAAGTAACAGCGCTGCGACAACGGCAAGCCCCAAACTCAAGCCCATCCATAAGCCAGCCACTCCAAAGCCACCCCAAAAACAGAGCCAGGCCCCAACAGGTAAACCAAGCACCCAGTAGCCAAAAAGGCCCGCTAGAAAAGGCGCGTGAGTATCGCCGCGACCGCGAAGCGCACCTGTAGCCACCACCTGAATCCCGTCAAAAAGCTGAAACGCTGCGGCCCAGAACAGGAGTGGTACGGCATAGGCAACCACTCGCTCGTCGACTGTATAGACCCTCAAAATCGCCTGCGGAAAGAGAAACATCACCACAGCCGACGCCGCCATACACCCAGCTCCAGCCAGAATTGCGGTGTTCCCGGCCACTTGCGCATCGACGCGATTCCCTGCTCCAAGAGCATTTCCCACTCTCACTGCCGCAGCACTCGATATCCCCAGCGGCACCATGTAGGCAAGCGCGGCATGATTGAGCGTCACCTCATGTGCGGCCAGCGCAACAGCAGGAAACCGCCCCGCTAGTGCAGTCGCCGCTCCAAAGACAGCGATCTCAAGAAAGATGTGCCCTGCAGCCGGGAGCCCCAATCGAAACAACTGTCCAATGCGAGCCCAGTCAGGCGAATCCCAACGAAACAGGCTGGCATCCTTGCGAACCAGCACCACAACAAGAAAAAGCCCCAAATATATACGAGCCCCGACCGTAGCCCAAGCCGACCCCGTGACGCCAAGCTTCGGCGCACCCCAATTACCGTAAATCAGAATCCAGTTCAAAAACAGATTCACCAGATTCGAACTCAGCAACGCGACCGTTACCGGCCTCACCATATGCAGGCTCTGCATATAGCGCCGCTGTACCGTGTAGAGCGAGATCGGAAAAACGCTTAGAGCCAGCACATAGGTAAAGGGCTTTGCCAATTCGTACACCGAGGGCTCGAGGCCCCACAGGCCCATCAGCGGCACCATCAGCCACATGGCTCCTAGCAGCACGGGTGCGCAGAAGAGCGAAAGCCAAAAACCCTGCCGCAAGGAATGTCCAGCGTCCTCAAGATCACCTGCTCCAAAAGCTTGCGAGATCAGCGTGTCCAGCCCCAGCAGCAATCCGATCGAGATCAAGCCAACCGTATTGAAGATGATGCTACCGATCGCAACAGCACCGATCGCCTCCGCCCCAAGGCGGCCCACCATGATCGTATCGATCACGCCCATCAGCATCCATCCCAATTCCGCAAGTATGACCGGAATAGCCAATTGCAGCAGTGGACGGAGTTCAGAACGCATACTTGTCATAATCGCAATATGCGTCTTATGTTGGCGGCTCTTTTTGCTCACTCCGTCTGGGCCGGCGTTATCGTCGAGGAATACAAAATCCTGAGTGAAGCGAAACTACGCCCGCGCGAGACGGGCGTCCTTCAGATTCGAGCCTACGGCCGCGTCGAACAGGAAGGCAAAGACACACGCCAGGGTCGCGTGGAAGCCGGTACCTGGAACTTACGCACGCTCGAAGAAAACGGCGGCTGGTTCTCAAAACGCTTCCGTTTTCAAGGTAAAGACAACGAAACGATTCTCAAAGAAGAGAAGACCGGATGGGCTGCTGTACTGAGCCAGGCGGCTGGTCAATTCGTGAACAAAGACAGTGTCCTTTATACGGCCCCCGCCACCCCGGGAATCTACACTGTAGAGGTCTCCTCCACTGAAGCTGGCCGCATCGTATCCGCCCAGATCAAGCTTGAAGTCTCTGCCAATGCGCCGTCAAGCTGGAAAGCCCCACTCAAAACTTTCGCGATCGAACCCGACACCGATCCATACCGGAAGATCGCCGAGCGTTACGCCCCGCACGTAGCCCAGGAAACCTGGTTCGACCCACGCGCCGACTACCTGCACCGCTTCGATTACGACGGAGATTGGGATGGCGACAACAACTGGGACAATCTCGAAATGGGCTCTCCACAAGGCTTCGTCTACTACGCTGCGATGGAGACAAGCAGCCACTGGTTTTTGCACTACAACTTCTTCCATCCGCGTGACTATTCAGACAACTGCATCGTCGGAACCTGCCACGAAAACGACAACGAAGGAGTGATTGTTACTGTGCGCAAGGACGGCACAGAATTTGGCCGTCTCGAAATTATGGAGACGCTGGCTCACAACAATGTCTACACCTACAC
>CAZZGS010000555.1:0-3778 GCA_964653845.1 uncultured Bryobacter sp. | reverse complement strand
AGTTGGAGTTGTCGATGCGGATGGGGGTTTCGCAGCGGCATGTGAGCTTTGTCGAGAGTGGGCGGGCCAAGCCGAGCCGGGACTTGTTGGTGGTGTGGTTGGAGGAACTGGGGGCTCCGCTGGCGGTACGGAATGCGGCGATGTTGCAGGCGGGATTTGCTCCTGTTTATAGCGCGGTGCCTTGGGGGGATCCTAGTTTGGCTGCGGCTCAGGCGGCGTTGGGGAAGTTGCTCGATGCGCATGATCCGATGCCGGCATTTGTGCTGGATGCGGATTGGAATTTGTTGCAGATGAATCAGGGGGCGAAGTGGCTTGCCGGGGTGTTGATGCCCTGGCTGATGGAAGCGCCGATGAATTTGCTGGATCTGCTGTTGCACCCGGAGGGCTTTGCCAAGAAGATGCTGAATTTGCATGAGGTGGGGCCTGCGTTGCTGGGGCATTTGCGGGAGGATCTTTTGATGCAGCCTTCGCTTGAGAAGCGGGTGGAAGCGTTTGCGGAGATGTTGCGGGTGCGGTTTGGAGGGCAGAGTCTGGGGGCGGCTCCTGGAAGGGCGGCCGCGCCGATGTTGACTTCGCGATTTGGGACGGAATTTGGTGAGCTCGCGTTTTTTAGTATGTTCACTACGTTTGGGAAGCCACAGGATATTACGCTTGCGTCGCTGCGGGTGGAGCATATGTTTGCGGCGGATGAACGGACGAAGGCGGTGGTGCGGGGGCGGGTGTTGTGATGGGGCGCGCGTCGTGGCCTCGCTAAATGAGAAGTCTCGCGGCCCTTGAACCGAAGTTTTCGTCGAGCTTGAATCTCATGCAGCTGTTGGACTGGGAATTTTAACAAAACGCTCACGGCTCATCTCCGCGCCATAAGCGAAAGCGGCGTACATGTCTTCGCGGTGGAGTTGTGGGTAATGATCGAGAAGCTCTGGTTCGGGTGCAGTGCGCATACCCGAAGATCTACCTGGCTTGCCATGCGCGGCATCAGAATGCGAAGACGACAGGGGTGCAGCTTTTGCAGCGGCACTCTACGGTGCTGGCTCATCTCGATGAGGCCGGTTAGTTTGGTCAGGGGGTTAGAAGGCGGGCTTGATTTTGAACTGCGACCGCCAAGAGGATGGCGTCGGGAATTTTATTGTGGCCCTGTAGTTTTGTGAGGTCGAAGGTTGAAATATCTGTAATTTCCGGTTGATTCTCAAAGATGAGGCGGCTGGGAGTGTCGAGGAGAAACATAGTCAATCGTCGTCTCGCAGGCGATTGACCTCCGCCATGGTTAGAGGCATTCCCCCTGGGCGGCTTGGCAATAGCAGAATGCCATTTCTCATCTTTGGCGATTCTGTTTTTGTTTCCAGAGCCAATCGCAATAGATTGGAAATCAGTTTCCCAGTACTTAAAGCTCGGTCTCTTGCTAAATCTTTGGTGACGGCAAGCACATCATCGTCAATATCCAAAGTGGTGCGCATAAGCTGAGATTTCCGTATCACGCATCTGATGCTTGATGCGGCGCTGTGGTGATCGGATCGATTCTGGTCTTGCCGTCCGCTAGAGAGAATAGTCTTCTTATCCAAGGCTGAGGAAGCGCATTTAGTCTGCGCCGTAGTTAATCTCTAGCTTCCTGACGTAGATCGAAGCGAAGGCCAGCACTGTGGCGGATACGGCGAAGATACCGAGGACTGCCAGTGGGGCGGCGATCGGTGCGGCGGGTGTGGCTAGAATCTTGAGCGGCTCCGGGATGTCTGCATTGAGCGGGGCAACTACCGGGCAGAGTGCCTGCAGGTAGTAGATGATGCTAAATTTCTTGAGCATCGCGGGTAGAAACCAGTTGACGCCTTCCCAGAACAGGATCACCGCTGCCGGGATGAGCGGGTTGCGCATGATGATGCCTGAGGCGAGGAAGATACTGCCGTAACCTACGATGGCTAGCGCGGTGACTCCGACGTAGCTGAAGAGGTGACCCCAGCCGGCGGTGTTCATGTACTCGGTGACTTCACGGGCGGGGAACGCGCTGAGCATGAGAAAGAACTGGAGAGCCGTGCTGGTGCCGAAGATCGCTATAGCAGCGACGATACCAGCGAGGTATTTGCCGACCATGAGGACTTCACGGCGGACCGGGGCGAGCAGGTAGTAGTGCATGCTCTGGTCCAGGAGTTCGCCGCGAAAGAGATTCATGAAGATGCCGACGCAGCCGAAGAAGATGGCCAGCCTTAAGAAGAAGTATTGGAAGGCGCCGGCGAAGCCGAGGATGTTCTGGTTGAGGTCGGCCTGGTTTCTTGGGCTCTTGCTCACGAGAAGGCCTTCGGTGAAGCGGAGTTCCCAGGATTTTGCTCCGTCGTCATAGCGGATGAATTCACGTTTGCGGCCACGGGTGAAACGGCTGAAGCCGACTTTTGCTTCCGATAGCAGCTTTGCTGCGTCGTCGGCCTTCATGCCGATCTGGATGGAACCGGCTATGGCTGTTGCGTTGGGGGAGGCGATCTGGATCTGCTGTTGGTTGACGCGGATGTTGTGCATACGAACGGCATTGATGCCGAAGAGCAGTGCGGGAAGGAAGGCGAGGGCGTAGACCCAAAGGCCACGTTTGGCGAAGAGAGTTTTCTTCCATTCAAGGCCTACGATGGCGAGAATCTGTTTTTGCCAGAGGGCGGTGCCGGTCACTTTAGGCCTCCTTCGTCGCCAATCAGGTACTCGTAGAGTGAGTTGACGTCATCGTCGGCGGGGGCGATGGTTTCGATGTTGATGCCTTCCATGACGAGGCGGTTGAGCAGCTTGTAGAAGTGGCTGGCGTTTGTAGTTTTGACAAGGATGCCTTTGAAGTCGGGATGGATACGAGCTTCAACGACGTGATCGAACTGGAAGATGCGCGAGGCCATCTCTGAGGGCTGGTCGCAGCGGATGACGATCTGATGGGGCCGGTCGGAGATCTCTTCGCGGACGCCGCGAATTGCACCTTCGGCAACGACGTAGCCGTTGGCGAGGAGGATGACCTGATCGGAAATCATGTCTACTTCGTGCAAGACGTGGCTTGAGACGATTACGTGTGCGCCTCGTTCGGCTTGCTCGCGGAAAAGGGCGATGGTCTCGGAGCGAACGAGCGGGTCGAGGCCGTTGAGAGGTTCGTCGAGGATGAGGACTTGCGGTTCGTGAGCAATCGACTGGGCGAGGCGGATGCGCTGGCGCATGCCTTTGGAATAAGCCGCTACCTTGCGCTTGGCGGCGTCGACGAGGTTGACCTTCTCGATCGCACGCCATGCCTTGGACTCGGCTTCTTTGGAACTCATGCCCTGAAGCAGTAGTGAGGCGTGGACGAATTGAAAGCCCGTGTAGCCGCGTGGGAAGGAATCGAACTGGGTGCAGTAGCCCATGATGCGGAACAGCGCTTCAGGATCGTTTGGGGCGATGCCCCGGACGGAAATCTGGCCGCGAGTGGCTCGGACGAGGCCGGTCATGAGATTCATGAGGGTGGTTTTGCCGCTGCCGTTGGGGCCGACCAAGCTAGTGATGCCCGGAGGGATGCTGAGGTTAACTCTATTGACGCCGAGGACTTCGCCGTAGAAGCGCGAGACGTTATCGAAGATGATCTGGTCGCTGGTGGCCACTAGCGCACGATTTCCTTCGGGCGGATCTTGCGTTCGAGCATCAGGAGACAGACGATGCAGACGGCGAAGAAGCCTGTCCAGGCTTCGAAGGGTTCGAGGCCGGTTTGGGATTCGATGTTCAACTGATCGGACCAGATGGTGTACATGATGCGGGAGATGTCGATCATCGAGCCGTAGTCTGTGCTGAGGAT
>CAZZGS010000554.1:0-3778 GCA_964653845.1 uncultured Bryobacter sp. | reverse complement strand
TCGTGTTCTTGCCGCGGGTAGAAAGGGTCATCCATGCGGGGTCCGGGGATGGGGTCGCGTGGCTCTTTGGCTCGCGCGGGGTCGAAGATCTCGGGGTTGGCCGGCTTCAACTGAAAGGGCGTCATGTCGGGGCTCAACGCGAAGCAGTCGGACAAGTCCTGAGCCGCATGATCATACAGGTTCAGCGAGGGGATCTGCAAGAGTCTGAAGACGGTCTTGAGCAAACCAGGGAAGCTGCTGTTTACGCGCGAAACATAGTTTTGCTTGATGTAAGGCCCCATTGCCATAAAGACAGTACGGTGCGAATCGATATGGTCGACGCCGCCTTGCGAGTCATCTTCAGTGACAAAAATCGACATGTTCTCCCAGTACTTGGTGTGCGACAGGAAGTCGACGATGCGGCCAAGGGCGTAGTCGTTGTCGGCCATGTAGCTGGCAGCGACCGGGTAGCCGTCTTCGCGTCGTGGCTTGGCGCCGTGGTCGTTGGGGAGATGGATGAAGATCAACCGGGGCAGTGTTTCACTGCCATCGATGAAGCGTTGCGTTACATCCTTGATGAACTGGTCGGCACGGAACTGATCGGGAATATTGGTGTTGTAATTCGGATAGTCCCGCGCGGTATTACGATAGAGCGCGTCAGGCATCGGGATGTTGGTGAGGTAGCGTGCGCCAGTGGGCTTGAGGCCTGTACCCTCATCCGCACCAGCCAGCTCAAAGCCTTCGCCGTAATTGCGGAAGCTGATCTTGTTGCGTTCGAGATGATGCCAGAGTGCGCCGCCTTCGAGTTGCTCCTCGGGATGAACGCTTGAATTGCTGCCCGGGAAGAGCAGGCGGCCTGGGGCCGTAGTTGGCAGGCGGAAGTCTTTCTGGCCGCCGTAGGCGGCCATCAGCGAGGATTCGGTAAACGCATTGGGATAGCTACCCACAATCCAGTGGTGACCATCTACGCTCACTTCGCTATCGGCATAGAAGTTGTCGCTGATGGCAAAGCGTTGGGCGAGAGCAATATGATTGGGGCTGATTACTTGACCCTTTTGGCTAATGCGTGGTTTGAGCGCGTTACGTTCTGCCTGTACGATGGCAAAGCGACCGAAGCGGGCTAGCAACCAGGCACCACGAATGTCGCCATTGCCCGCCTTCTCAAGATCACCGAAGACTTCGTCAAAGGTGCGGTTTTCTTTGACAATGATGACAACGTGCTTCACCCCGGCCGGAAGCGGCCCGGGGGCATCAGCACTCTCGATGAAGCCGTTGTTCTTGTAGACGGTCTGCGTCATGGTGGCTAGTTCAGCATCTGAGGGTAGGTCGAAGATCTGCACAGCGCCACGTCGCAGTTCGGCCTGAAAGCTGCGCTCAAAGGCGACAGTGCTGGTGGCGTTGGGGCCCGTGCCAAAGCCCTTGGCGGCCACCGCATAGACCTTGTTGCCACTGAGCGTAAGGTCGGTTGGAAACCAGGCGCTGGGGATGTGGCCGACTACTCGATGGGCTTGAGGGTCGATGATGCCTATGGCATTGATGCCAGCCTCGGCCACCAGAAGGCGGCGCGATGGCTCATGCCAGGCGAGGCCAATCGGCAACACTCCACGCAGCGATTCAAGCTTGGGGATGCGGATCGTGATGTCTTCAATGCGCTCCAGCTTGCGGGCGTCGATGACGGTGATGGAATCGTTGTGGCCATTGGCGACGAAGATGCGATCGTTTGTAGCGACAACACCGCTGGGCGAGCTGCCGCCGAGGCTTTGCGCACCAAAGGGCAGCCCGGTGCGGATGAACTTGATCAGCCTGGCTTGACCGGGGTTGGCTACATCGACTACGGCGAGTGAGTTTGATTCTTCGCGGTTGGGATCGCCCAGCGGCGCAACCTTCACTTTGCCTTCACCAGTTTCGCGCTCGACACCCTCAAGTGATTCCTTTGAGGGGAAGCCAAAAGCTGGAAAGGGGATACCGGTCTCGATCGGACGCTTGCGGTCTGCGCCCGGTAAAGACTGGTATTCGAACATACCCAGATTGGTTACATAGAGACGTCGCTGATCGGGCGACAGTGCGATGGCAAAGGGCAGACGGCCCACTTTCACGCTCTGCAGGAGGCGGTGCTTGCTTGTGTCAAAGATAGCCACGCGAAAGTTTGCCTGATCGACGACGTAAAGCAGGTGGCGCTTGGCGTCAAAGGCAAGATCGGCGCTATAGCTATCGCGGAATTCACCCTGGTTGAGTTCCAGCTTGAACTGCGTCCTGCCATTGTCGGCATCGAGGCGGCGCACTACACCGGAGTTGCCTTCCGATACAAAGAGACCCGTATCGCCTTCGAAGGCCATCCCCTGAAAGACGCTATGGAAGCCTTCTTCTTCTGGCTCCTCATCTTCCTCAACCTTCAGCTTTTTGCCACGGATGGTGCGGGTTCGCCAGAACTGGCCATCGCGCTTCACCACTGTGAGGGAGTAACGATTTGGGCCACCATCGGCTGAGACAATCATGTCAGCCTTGGCGTTGACGGCAATGCCAAATGGCCCGGGGCCGGTGAGGTGCGTCTGACCGTAAGGGGAGACGAATCTTCCACCTGGCAGAATGGTCTGCGCACCGGGCCGGCGAGCGGCAGTTTCGGTTCCTGCGGGGGTCTTGAAGTCGGCGGCTTGCAGTAAAGCGAGACAAAGAAAACAAAGAGACATCAAAGGTACTCTAACTAGTAGCCAGCCTGCGGCGCAAATGGAAAGCATAATCAAGCGTCGCGAATTTCTGGAAATTTGGGGAGGAACCGGAACATTGATCGGGATAGATGCGCGTTTCGAGTCGGGGCCATTGTTCGTCCTGCAGCAGTTTTTGCTTGAGAATGGCCAGCAATTGGGCCGTTTGCACGCCTATCTGAAAGACTCGCTGCTGCCAGCACTGGCTCGCGAAGCGGGCGGGGCTCAGATTATTCTTGAGGCGACGGTGGCCGCCCATCAACCACAAGTTATTTTTCTTCAGGAGTTTCGCGATGTCGCAGCCTGGCGGGACATTGGCTTGAAGCTCAAGCAGGACGTCTCTCTCAATGAGGCCAATGCGGCGTGGGACCGGCAGGGGCCATACCTATCGCATTCGGTCAGTTTGCTGGCTGCGACGAACTACTGTCCGCCTATTGCAACCGGAGCGGAGAGCCCTCGAATCTTTGAGATGCGCGTCTATCAGGCACCAAGTGAGTGGCAGATGAACGGCGTACATGAGCGCTTTGCCGGGCCTGAGATTCCGGTCTTTCACAAGTGCGGCATTCATCCGATCCTCTATGCGAGCACGATTGCCGGGCCGCAGATGCCGAACCTCACCTATCTGACCCCCTTCGACAGCCTGGCCTCGCGTGAGGCCGCATGGACCCAGTTTCAGGCAGACCCGGAATGGCATCGTGTTCGGCAGGAATCGATCGACAACCATGGCTATACGCCACGCATCATAACGATCTCGCTGTTTAAGGCTGCGGCGTACTCACCGGTGAAGTAAAGGCTGGCGTCGAGCCAGGAATCAGCGCCTTGGCGATAGCGAGCTCATAGGCAGCGTAGGCGCGGAAGTAATCGGCAAGCGCGTTGGCTTCGCGGATGGCAGACTCGGCTGTGGCCTGTTCGCGCTGGTTCAAGACAAAGAGCGTGCTGTCGCCCAGCTCGAAGCGAAGGCGCTCGGCGTCTTCAACTCTTCTGGTGATGTCGAGTTCTTCCGAGACAACTCTCGATCGCTCAAAGGCCGCTCTTACGGCAGAAGCTGCATCTCGTACGTCTGCGGTCACCTGATCGCGCTGGAAGCGTTCGCGCTG
>CAZZGS010000553.1:0-3785 GCA_964653845.1 uncultured Bryobacter sp. | reverse complement strand
GCTCGAGCTAAGTTCGGCTATAAAACGAAGTCTTCCAAGCGGTCAGAGCACTAGTGCGCCGCCATTGCGATTACCCGGCCACGAGGATCGGCGAGTTGGGGAATGGTAATAACAGTTGAGTCTGGACTGATCGTTGACACTTTGGCTCCCTGGTCATTGGGTATACGAGGCAGCCTTTCAGTCTGTTCCAGAGGAAGTCCTATCAAGCGCTGGCAGGCTAGGAGCCGCCTTAATAGGTAAGGGCCCGATCATGCGAAAGCGTAAGCCGAACGAGGACGGCTGGCGTGGCGAACTCTGCTGACTTGTCCTTGATGATGGCCTCGGTAATGCCACGGGCCTTGCTTGAACCCGTCGACAGGTAGAGGCGTCCACCGCCACGGATCACCGCGGTAAAGCTCTCGCGCAGCGAGCCCGTGCCGAGACCGTTGAGTTGATCGAGCACTTCATCGCGCATCAATTGCACGGCGTCACCCGCCAGGAAGAGCGATACGGTGTGACCTTCCTCAATGGCTGCCCTGGCAACAAGAAACGCCAGCGCCGAACGAGTCGGATTCTCAGGCCCCTGGGTGAGGTGGATCAAGAGGCTCTTCTTCGCCCGTGCCGTTGAAGGTGTCTGCGCGAGGATGAGGGCAGGCAGAGCCAGGCCCAAAACGTTACGGCGTTTCATAATCCCTCCGGCGTCATTTCGAGCGCCTGGCTGATCCTGACAAAGGGGATGCGCGCGCGCTGATTCGCCTCTTCGACGGCGCTCGCGTCCGGACCTTCGAAGTAACAATGGGTCTGCGACAGATCCGGCAGAAAGAAGCTGCGGATCCACCGCACGTCCGTGCCTTCGGCTCTCATTTCGGCGCAACAACTCTTCGCTCTGACACCGGCCCTCTATAGCGCTTCCGGCGTGATGCCCGGCAGTTCTCTTTCAACGACAAACAATGACATTTGGATTCTCCTGTTTCAGTTATTCGGATTCGGTTGTAGCAAGCGGTTCGAGGAGCCGCTGCAAGTCTTCACGGCGAATTCTGACGGCCCGTTCCCCGGCAATGCGCAAGGCGGATAACTTGCCGGCACGGATATAACCCCGAATGGTCTGGTGATGCACACCGAGAAACTCGGCAGCCTGTTCGGGGCTGAGGTAAGTGGAGTTAGTGGCGGCAGCTTGGTTTGGCGGGGACGAAAGCGCGTCGAACGCGGCGATCCCCGCTCGCCAAGCGGCGCTATCGATGCCCAGTTGGGACAACTTCGCCATGAGGCCCGCTGGCTGTGGGGAGGCGAAGGCGGCGAGCAGGTGAGCCATGCTCAACTGCGTTTGATGGCTGGCGCGGCAGATGGCCCACGCGCCATCGAGCCGGGCCACCGTAGATTCGGCGTAGGCAACTTTTGGATCCTTCCGCTCGCCAGGGACCGGCGCGTGCATCCAGTCGATGTCCAGCGACTCCAGATCGATGACGAGATCGCCCAAACGGGCGATGCCAAATCGGGAAATCGAAAGCAGACAGGCGGCAAGTACATCATCGGATTCGACCTCACTACCCTGACGGCGCTTGGTGAAAGCAATCGCAACCTGCAAGACGGCGGTGAGTAAATCTTCCACATTGGGAACTTTATCTAACTCATCAAAACTACGTCAATAGCGTTTATGATCATTCGTGCGCAATTGCAGAAGGCGAAAACAGTGGGCAGCCCGAGCGTCGTGATCATGGCGAAACTCTGGTTCGGCGCAAATTCCGCTGCTCAAGAAAAAAGTCCTAAAGGAAACATAATTTACATTCTCTCCCTCAAGAAGGCGTAATGAAATTGTCAAACTCGATTCGCTACATCCTGCCAGCCTTGGTTTTTACCCTCGCCGCCGCAATAACCGTCAACCCCAACCTTCCCAATGCTTCACTCGGCCAACCCTACAGCGCCACCCTCAATCCGACGGGCGGAACTTCCCCCTACACCCACACACTCACCGGAGGCAGCCTCCCGCCAGGCCTTTCCCTCTCGGGGGCAACCATTGCAGGTACCCCGCAATCTGCCGGACAATACAGCTTCTCCGTTCTCACCACAGATTCTCTAACCTCCACCACCCTCACCAACCTCAACCTCCGAGTCACCAATGCCAGCGGCATCCAGATCACAGTCAACGCACTTGCCGTCGGTCGTATAAACACTCCTTACGACATGACCTTATCCGCCCAGGGCGGCGCAAGCCCCTACTCTTGGGACATCGTTCAAGGTTCCGGCACGCTTCCTCCCGGCATCAGTATAAGCGCGCAAGGCCGTCTCCAGGGGACTCCCACCTCAGGCGGAATATTTCCCCTCACCATCCGCGTAACTGACGCCAGCGGCAACTCCTACTCATCCTCACTCCCTCTCCGCATTGAAGCCGTCAACCTCGCCATCGCCACTAACTCTCTCGCGGGCGCATCCACCAACGTCCCCTACAGCCAGGGCTTCGCCTCCATCGGCGGCACCCCTCCCTACACCTACACCCTCCTCACCGGAACTCTCCCTCCCGGCCTTGTACTCAGCACTGGCGGAGTCCTCTCCGGTACCCCCACCGCTGCGGCAACATACAACTTCACCATCCGCACAACAGACGCAACCACCTCAACCGCCCAAGCCGCCTTCGCCATCACCGTCTCCGGCTCCGGCCCACGCATCCTCACCACCTCCTTCCCCAACGGCATCCTCAACCAGATCTATAACGCCTCCTTCAGCGGCCAAGGCGGAACACCTCCATATACCTATTCGCTGGCCTCCGGAACCCTCCCCACAGGCCTCATCCTCAGCCCCAACGGCACCTTCTCTGGCACCCCCACCATCAGCGGTGTATATCCGATCACCATCCGCATCGGTGACGCCAACCAGCAATCCTCCCAATCCGACCTCCTGATCAACATCAACTCGAGCGCCTTCTCAATCAACAGCGTGACCGCCCCCGATGGCTTCGTCAACACAAGCTATACTTTCGCCCTAACAACCTCCAACGGCACCGCCCCCAACGCCTTCATGCTCCTTTCAGGCACCCTTCCTAACGGCCTCACCCTCGCCTCTAACGGCAACATCTCCGGCACTCCCACCACAGCCGGTCTCTATCCAGTTACGATTCGCGCCACAGATGCCGCAGGAGCCACAGCTCAATTCCCGCTCTCAATCCGCATCCTCGCTTCCGCCCTCACCCTCTCTCAATCCGGCCTCGCCAATGGTCAACTCAACCAGCCCTACACCTCGACACTGGCAGCTACAGGCGGCGCAGCCCCTTACACCTTTAACATCGTCACCGGAACCTTACCCCCCGGCCTCGCTATCTCTTCTAACGGCAACATCTCTGGCACCCCCACCACGGCAGGTATCTACCAAATCACCTACCGCGTTCTCGACGCCAATCAAAAATCCGTCGAGACCACTTTGCCGCTCTTCATCAGCGGAGGTGGCATCAGCCTCACCACACTCAGCCTCCCTTCAGGCCGCCCCAACCAGAGCTACAGCAGCATGATCCAGGCCTCCGGCGGCACCCCGCCCTATAGCGTCCAACTCACCAACGGATCGCTCCCCATCGGCCTCACGCTTTCATCTGCCGGCCTACTCTCCGGCACCCTCACGCAACCCTCAAACGGTGCCTTCACCGTCCGCATCACAGACGCGGCCGGAGCAGCCATGCTTGCCTCCTACCTCTTCAACGTAAACGCCACCCCACTCATCCTCACCTCAAATTCCCCATCTACAGGGACACTCGGTCAGCTCTACACAACCACCTTCACCACCTCAGGCAATACCGGAACCAACACCTACACCCTTGATTC
>CAZZGS010000552.1:0-3791 GCA_964653845.1 uncultured Bryobacter sp. | reverse complement strand
ACCTCGATGATCTGGCTGGGCCTCAACGACTTTTTCAAGCATCGCGACGGCCTCACCAGAATTGCCGCGGGCCTGGGTGAGTTGGGCGAGAAGAAAAAGGGCACCGAAGTCGCCCGGCCTGTCTTTCACAGTTTGCTCGAGCAAGGTAGTTGCCTCGCTGCTGCGGTCTCGCTCCTTGTAGAGCCAGCCGAGGAAGGCGGCTGCGTTGCCGTCCCTTGGATTCTCCTTGAGGGCAGCTTCGAGGGTCTTGATGGCCTGATCGGAACGATTGGCAAAACCATAGGTGACGCCCAGTATCGAGTTGAGCCCGGAAAGGCCTGGTTTCAACTTGCGTGAAGCTTCGAGTTCTCGAATCGCCCCGTCATAATCGGCCCTTGCCATCAGGTAGGAGCCGCGCATGAAAGAAGCCTCCGCGCTTCGGTCGAGACGCAGATTGGTCTCAATAATCTTCTGCGCCTCGTCGAGCATGCTTGTGGCAACGTAAGTAGAAACCAGCGTGTAGACCGCCTGACGATTCTGAGGATTCTCTCGCCGAACTGTCTCGAGGCTTGCGATGCCCTCTGCCATCAGGCCCATCTGCAATTGGCAGATCCCGAGCAAATGACGCGCGGCGGTGTCGCGGGGATTCTTGTCGAGAATTTCCCGGTAGACCGCCGCCGCTTTTTCCAGCTCACCAGCTTTCTGTGCGCGCAACCCCAGATCCACCTGTGCGGCCACCGGCGTCGCCATGAAGATCACAAGGATAAGGATTGCCGACATTAGAAATTGAAGCTGAGTGATCCTTGCATGATACGTGGCGAACGGCTCGAAGTGAAGCGTCCAAACTGGGCGTTTACCTGATTGCCTTGCAAGTCGAAGCGGGCCTGATTATCGACCCCGTTGAATTGCGTGTGGTTGAAGGCGTTGTATATCTCCCAGCGGAACTGGAAGTAGCGGCCTTCACTCTTGATCGGAATTCTCTTGAAGAAAGAGATGTCGAAGTTGTTGATGCCGGGGCCGCGGAAAATGTCTTTTGGAGCATTGCCGAAGTCACCGCGAGCCGGCCTTGCGAAGACAGATGTATTGAAGAAGCGGTCAAAGGTTTGATCACTCTTGGGCAAGATCGCTTTACCTGTCACGTTGATACGGGCGCCGTCGCCACCGCCTGTGATGTCAGCGCCATCGACAGTGGAATATCCGATGTCTCGCGGAGTGCCACTCGCCATGGTGACGATGCCCGAAAGCTGCCAATTGTCGAGAATGACTTTGGCTACAGCGTTATTCATTTTGGTGCCGACCTTTGGCAAATCCCACAGATAGTTCAGAACCAGAACGTGGGTTTGATCGTAGCTGGACTTGCCATAGTTCCAGATCCGGTAAGGTCTGAACATAGGCACAAATCCGTTGTCTCCACTGGTGAGATCCATCGCTTTAGACCATGTGTAGGCCACCCCGAACTGCAACGAAGAACTCATCCGCCGGTTGATCGAAGTTTGAAGAGCATTGTAGTTCCCGATGCCTGAGTTCTCCACATAGCGGAGTGAACCAAAGCCAGGGTAGGGGCGCAGAAAGTTGTCCGGTAAGGGGCGGCCCGGAGCACTGGGATCTGCATTCGAGGCAGCGAAGCGGGCACCATAGGGCAGCGTATTGAGATCCCGGGATTGCTGTAGATGCTGCGAACGATTGCCTACATAAGACACGTCGAGGACGGTCTGCCATCCAAGATCATGCTGTACGGCCAATGAGTAGTTTGTGACGGTCGCACCTTTGGGATTGCGTTCGTAGGCGCTAGTGTTACTTGGGAAGAAGGTGCCGGCTGCGGACTTGAAGGTGTCGAGAGTACCGTAAAAGATCTGTGGGTTGTATTGGACAGGCGGATTGGTGCGTGTCTCCCAGAGGTAAGAGCCGGCACCCGGTACAGCCTGCTTGCTGACACCGATGCCGCCGCGGATGGCGGTCTTGCCATTGCCGAAGACATCATAGGCAAATCCGAAGCGCGGCGCGGCTTGCCATCCACGCGTCGAGAAGCCCGGTGGTAAGGTGCTGGATCCGGACACAACCATGCCGTTGGCCGGGTCGCCTGACCCAGGGGCGAAGGATCCGATCATGACGGCAGGCAGGATTGCTCCGGTCAGCGGATTCCGTCCGGCGCGTACCCCGCTTGAAAGCACCGGCTGAATGAAAGCAGGTACTTTCTTCTGGTCGAAGAGTTCGAGGGCCAAAGCGGCACCGTTGCCGTCCTGAACAATCCAGGGAGTGAAAGTGGTGAATCGCACGCCGATGTCGACTGTGAGGCGACGATTGACCTTCCAGGAATCCTGGGCAAATAGCTCAAAGAGCCCCTGGCGGGCAACTCCTGCCGTTCTAGAGGTGCTTTCGGTGTAGGAGTCAAAATTGCCCAAGACTGCGTTGGAGTAGGCGTAGTCAGAGTCAAGAGGATTGTTTACATTGCGTCCAAATGCGAAGTTGCCGCCGAAGTTTGAGCGTGGCCCTTCGCTGTTCATTTGATACTCGCCGTAGACACCAAATTTCAACGAATGCGCGCCGCGAACCCAACTGAGGTTGTTGCTGTAATTGAGACGCCAGTCGCGAGCGTCAATCGGGAGGCGCCCGTCATAGCCAACGCCTGCCGCACTGGGAACGCCGCCGAAACTGAGAGCCGGCATGATGTCGAGTGGATTGCCGGCCGGGTTCAACTGCCCGAGCGAACCCAAACCGATCTTGGAACGTGTAGCCCGGTCGAAATAGTCGGATGAATTTGGGGCGCCAATTTCGCCAAGGACGCGGTATCCGAACTGAGCTTCGTTGATGATGTTCGGGCGAATCACTTTCGTATAGTTGGTCTGCACCTGGTCGGTTTTGAAAAGATAGTGGCCATACGCGTGGTCCCAATTGGAATTGATTGCCGCAGATGCATCGTGGCCGCGTTGATCGGCCCACCAACCGGTGTAACGCGCAGAGATGCGATCATTCTGCGTAATGTTGTAATCGGCTTTGAGCGTGTTCAGCTTCTTTGGATGCTGGCGAATGCCTTGAAAGGTGTAGTTGTAATTGCCACCCGAAATGCCGCGATCGAGAAAATTTGGAAGAGGGAAGACGTTTAGCAGCGCCTGACCGTTCCGGTTCAGCCTGTTTGCCGGGATGATGTTGCCTGCAAAGGGTGCGCCTGTACTTGGGTCTGTAATTGGGATAATACGTCCATTTACGTCAAGAGTCTGGGAGAAATTTCCCTGACGCTCAAGGGCGGTGGGCATCGTGACCCGGCGTGTCGCACCGGGTTCGCGAATTTCCCAGTTCTCACGCGAGTAGAAGACGAAGAGCTTGTCTTTGTTCTTGTTGAACTTTCCGGGGATGTAGACCGGGCCGCCAATGGTTCCACCAAAGGTGTTGTAACGGTAGAGTGGCCGGGCCTGACTGTTGCGGTTCAGGAAGAAGTCATTGGCATTGAGCGCGTTGTTGCGCACGTACCAGTAGAGGCTGCCGTGGAAGTCTTTGGTGCCTGATTTGGTGACCAGATTGATGGTGGCACCACCGTTACGGCCATACTCAGCCTGGTAGTTGTTGAGAAGAACCTTAACTTCCGCGATGGCATCGAGACTGGTCATCCCGTTAAAGCCGCCCACGCCGTCGGCATCGTTTCCGGATTGCCCGTCGGATGACATCGTGTTCATTCCACTTCGTTGCCCACCAATGTTTGGCGTGTTCGTTCCAAAGGTACCGCCCAGGGCATTTTCATCGTTGCCCGTACCTACGCCTGGCAGAACTCTGAGGAGTGAAATGACATCGCGACCCCTTGTCATCAATTGGTTGAG
>CAZZGS010000551.1:733-3797 GCA_964653845.1 uncultured Bryobacter sp. | reverse complement strand
GAGTTGATCAATGGCGAGGCGGCGGGAGAGGTTTTCGATATCAACAGAGTTGCCACGGGCGCTTTTAATTTTTTCAAGTTGAGCGCCGGGGTCGATGACACAGACGGAGTGAAAGTCGAGGCCCTTGATTTCTGCCGGCGTTAGTGCGCCTGGGATGTTGGGATTGGATTCAGCGAAAGAGACAATAGCCAGGCCTTCCCGGTTTTGAAGATCTGTTAGAAGCGTGGTGAGGTCTTCTCCCGGTGCGGCAGCGCAGTAGAGAATTTGATCTGCGGCGTCATCTTCGATCGAGGCCCAGCCTTGACCTGAGGGGCGATCCCGCTTATCGAGATGGGCGTAGAGATCCCAAACCTTGTTGATGAGTTCGGCAATTTGACGGGGACTGCGGAGATTGGCGGAGAGTTTGTAAACGCTGGGTGTGGCGATTTCGGCATGGAAAATATCGTTGAGCCAACCCCATTCGAAGTCTGTGGGGCGGACGGTTTGGGCTTCGTCGCCGGCGATGAGGACGGGGATGGGGCGACCGCGCAGTTGTTGGAGCCTTTTGGCGAGTTGAGCGACGAAGAAAGTTTCGATGGGGGTGAGGTCCTGGCATTCGTATATGGCAATGCAATCCCAAGGGAGTAATTCGCTGGGCAGGTTTGGGAGTTGTTCCACGGCAGACCAGGCGAGATGGAGGTCAGGAAAGAAGCGGGTGGCGATAGGGCCACCAGACTTTTCGAGGCGCTTGGCGGCGGAGCTTGCCAGCTCAGCGGCGGAGACACCGATGAAACGGGAACGAGTGGCAAAATAATCGGACTCGTTACGGCGCTGCAAGCTACAGGCAGCGAAGCGGCCAACGCGAGCGGGTAGTGCGTCGCCAATGATGTGGGCATGGAATTCGTCGAAGAGGGCAGGAATGTTCTGGGCCCACGGGCCGAGATTGCGGGAGAGGGATAGAAGCTCGGCGCTGAAGCGTTTGCGTTGTTCAGTAAAGGGGACGGGAGGAGTGGTGATGTTGAGGAGTGTGCGCAAGAATTGAGGAAAAGTTGTGATGTGGTACTGGCGAGAGTCGGCGCAGTAACGATCAAAGTAAGAACGGGCGAGAGCGGCGAGGTCAGACGAGTAAGTGAGATAGAGGATGTTAGTGGAGGGCGATTGATCGGCGGCATGAAGGAGGGCGGTAGTTTTGCCTGAGCCCGGGTAGCCTTTGAGGATGCGAACGTTATCCCGGGCATTGGCGAATTTGGCTTGCTGGGGGGTCCAGGGGGCCGGGCTGAAGTCTTCACGGCGGACTTCGGGTACGGTGATGGGGAGATAGTCGTCTGGAAAATTGTTTGCGAGGAGGGGGGAGTGGTCGTCGTGGTGACGAATATCGCGAAGGAAGAGGGCACCAGCAGGGGTGTTGGAGAAAGCTTTCAGTGGAAGAGCGCCAGCGGGTGCCCACCAGGCGTAGAAATGGGAACCGGATGAGCCGCCGAGACGGGAGCGGCGCCAGCCCTTGTTTTCGCCCTGCGTAGCCTTGTAGTGGAGGCGTTCGGGGTCAATCAAGAGGCGCTGGAGGAGGAGAGCAGCGCGTTTGCCGATGGGTTGAGTACGGTAGGATTCCAGGCGTTCGAGGAAATCCGGGTGGCAGAAGAGGGGGTTCGGGCTGCGGGCGGTTCGAAAGCTGGTTTCAGAGTGAGAATCCACCCTCATAATGTAACTCTTTGCGTAGGGCGGAAACAATGCTTGAGGAGGCAAATGGCGAGCCGGAAAGGTTTGGATGCTCCGGGGCGATGAGGGTTGGAGTTTTAAACTTTTGAAAGCCAGTGCGGACTGAGCATCGCGAGCCTTGGCTCGACAAAGATTCGTCTTATAGTGGGCCACTAGTGATGGCGACATCATTCTGCTCAAGGCAGTGCTTATGGCCCTTTTTATGCCGGCTTCGTAGTTTTTACTAAGCCTGGAATTGATGTTCTTGGCACAGCGTGATCGGCAAATGCCGACTATTCGCACGAGCGAGTTGTTTAGTGCCCTGCTTTCTTGTCTTCATGATTGTCAAAAAGGTGCGTCGGCATGCCGGTTGCCTGCCAGTTTAGAGCTCAATAATGGCCACCCGACAGCGCGCCAGAACGAGGACGGCATTAATCTAGCCCTTGACCTTGAGGTGGTCAAGTTGAACTGAAGCCGAATTCAAGATTTCAAGGGATTGCTCGTCGAGAATACGCACCTGCTTGCCAGACATCGATTCGATTTTCATCCATTATGAACTCAGTGGGACGCATAGCTGATGAGTACGCAGGAGAGCGACTTAACCCACCGTAGACATCATCGCGAATCTGGAGGGAAGAATGGTTCGCTACTACTTTTCTGTAGGGTTCTTTTATCCCGTACCGAATGTAGGTTTATCCCGACGCTTTGCCAGGCGTGATGCCTTGTCGAGTTAACAAGTAGACTGAACACAATGACTCAATTGCCGCGAACCGGCGTAGCGCGGCTACTGTCGTCCATTGGTAGACACGAATTGGCGGTGCTGCTCGCTATCGTCGGAGTCGCGGCCGGCATTTGGGCATTCGGCGCGATCGCGGATGAAGTAATGGATGGCGATGCTCAGCCGCTCGACAGGAAAGTGCTCCTGGCGATGCGGCGACCAGATAATCTTGCGCTAAGGGGCCCTTTGGCTGTGCAAGAGGCTGCCCGCGACATCACAGGATTGGGCGGGGTTGCGGTGCTGGGCCTGCTCACCTTTGCCGTCAGTGGCAATATGCTTCTAAACGGTCGGAGACGAATGGCGGTCTTCGTGGTTGGCTGTATTGCCAGTGGCCTCCTTTTAAGTACAACTCTCAAGATCGGGTTTAACCGGCCGCGACCGGATCTTGTGCAGCATGAAGTGAGCGTCTCAACTCCCAGTTTCCCTAGCGGTCATTCTATGATGTCTGCGCTCACCTATCTGACTTTGGGTGCGTTGCTCGCTCGATCGCAGAAAAGGAAGCGCCTGAAGGCGTTTTCTATGTTAATTGCGACCGCAGTGACGTTCATGGTCGGCATCAGCCGCGTCTATCTCGGAGTTCATTGGCCAACGGACGCCGTTGCCGGCTGGACG
>CAZZGS010000551.1:0-723 GCA_964653845.1 uncultured Bryobacter sp. | reverse complement strand
GCGGGTGCTTCGTGGGCGCTGCTGTGTTGGCTCGCAGCGCGACGTTTGCAGAAGCGCGGCATGCTCGAGACGGATGCGGTGGAAGCGGCGGTCGCTGAATGATTTGCGGCTGGTCAGGCGGCCTTTGGTTCAGCGCTACTTATATCAGGAGCCGGGCCAGGTGGTCGCGCGTGCCGCATAGTCTTCACCAGCTCTAACACCAACATCGGAATCGCGCCCATAGCGAGGAAGACGAGGCAATCCATCAGTGGTATGGGTGGAGTCTTGAGGAATCCGCCCAATATCGAGTTGTGTTGACTCCAGACCTGGAGACCGATGGACAGGGCGACCACGATGACGAGGTTTCGATTGGAAAAGAAGGGTATGTGCCAGATTGGCTTCGTTTCGCTGCGAGCGCCAAAGGATCTTAACAGCTCGGCAAAGACCAACACGGTGAAGGCGGAGGCCCGAGCCATTTCCAGGTTTCCAGTTTTCAGGACGTATAAGTAGGTAACAAAAGAAACGGCAGCGGTCAGGAAGCCTGTGAGGAACATATCGCGGAGAAAGGCCCCGTCGGTGATGCGGTCAGAACGCCGGCGCGGGAGCCGTTTCATCACGTCGTGGTCGATGGGGTCGCCGGCCAGGCACAGTGCGGGAACGCCGTCGGTGACCAGATTGATCCAAAGAAGATGGATGGGTAGAAGTGGCGATGGTAAGCCGACAGCGACGGCGACCGTCATTAGC
>CAZZGS010000550.1:0-3807 GCA_964653845.1 uncultured Bryobacter sp. | reverse complement strand
CAGGCGAGGAGTGCTCCAGTGAGGTCAAAAGGCATGGCAAAGAGCGAGTGTTCGAACTTGATCATGTCGAGCGTGCGACGGAGCCGCTCAAGAAAACCTAGTTCAACCGGGACTGTTTCTGTTTGTGCCATGCAGAATCAACTACCATTTTAATGGATGCGATTCATTGCTCTCTGTTGCACGATTATAGTTTTGATGATTTCCTGCTCAAAAAATGACGCGGCGGAACGGTTTGGCTTAAGGGCGGTTACGATGCCCAATGGCAAGACCGTCTATGCCGAGATGGCGATTGAGTATACAGAAATGCTGCGAGGATTGATGTTTCGCGACAGTATCGCTACCGATCGCGGGATGTTGTTTTTGCACAACAAGATGGGGAAATATCCTTACTGGATGTTTCAGGTGAAGATGCCGCTCGACATTATCTGGATGGATCAGAGCAAGCGGGTGGTGGAGGTGCTGGCGAATGTGCCGCCTTGCCCGTCGGCGAAGTCGAGCGAGTGCCCGACGCATGGGGGAGTGCGGCAATCGCAATTTGTGCTGGAGCTTGCGGCCGGCATGGCAGAGAAATATAGCGTTATCATTGGGTCCAAGATAGACTTTTAAGTATATGAACCAACAACAGATACGAGATTTGTTCGAGCAGGTGCGGGCGGGCGATTTGAGCCCCGATGCGGCGACTGAAAAATTGAAGCACCTGCCGTTTGAGGATATAGATTTTGCGAAGGTAGATCATCACCGGGCTTTACGGCACGGAATGCCGGAAGTAATTTTCGGGCAGGGCAAGACGCCTGCGCAAATTGTGGGTATCGCAGAGCGATTGGCGGCGCATGGCCAGAATGTATTGGCGACGCGAGTAGATGAAGCTCAGGCGAAGGCGATTCAGGAGGCGCTGCCCGATGCGGTCTATCATCCGATGAGCCGACTGCTTATTTTAAAGAAGGAAGTCAAAATGATGGGCAAGGGCAAGATTCTGGTGATTTGCGCCGGGACGGCCGATTTGCCGGTAGCCGAAGAGGCCCGACTGACGGCGGAACTGATGGGGAATGAAGTAATCGCGGTGGCCGATGTGGGTGTAGCGGGGCTTCACCGTCTGCTCGAACAGCGAGAGAAGCTTTGGGCGGCGCGGGTGATTATTTGTTGCGCGGGGATGGAGGCGGCTTTGCCGAGCGCTGTTGGCGGCCTTGTGGGTTGCCCTGTGATTGGCGTGCCCACCAGTGTTGGTTATGGTGCACATTTTAATGGACTGGCTGCTTTGCTATCCATGTTGAACTCTTGCGCGTCTAACGTAACGACGGTAAATATTGATAATGGTTTTGGCGCCGCTTACGTGGCGACGCTGATCAACCGGATTTAGAGGCCTTTCAGGTTCATGATGCGAGTTAGTTTGTTCTTGATGCTTGTGATGGCCGGCTTGGCGCAGCAAGCGGCGAAACCGCCCGCACTGGTGCCACTCGAAAAGCTGAACATTCCTAAGGCTGAGGAGAGTGCTCAGGATGCGGATCAGCCGCAGGCTGGGAGCCTGAACGGGAATGCGCTTTTCGGTTTCAGGGACAAAGAAGGACGCATAGCTTCGGCAATCGCAGCGCTGGCGAGGAATCCTAACGACCCAAATCTATATCTTGCTGCAGGACGGGCACAGGATTCCCTATTGCGATACAACGAATCGATCGGCATTTACACAGATGGGCTTGAGAAGTTTCCGGCTGATTACCGGTTTTTGAGATATCGCGGACACCGGTATCTGTCAGTAAGGAAGTTTCGCGAGGGAGTCACTGATCTTGAAAAGTCAGTGAAAATGGTGCCCAATTCATTTGACGCTTCTTATTATCTTGGGTTGGCCTATTACTTTAGCGGTGAGCATTCGAAGGCTGCGGCAGAGTTTGGCCGGTGTGAAGATCAGATCAAGAATCCGCTAGCGGTAAAAAAAGATCTGCTTGGGAGCAGGAGTTGTGAAGCGATGAAAGATGACGTGAACTGGCTGGTTCCTCTGCAGTATTGGCGGTTTCTTGCGTTGCGTCGCAGTGGAAATATAGCTGATGCCAAAAAGTATCTGGATGAGGAGGTGAGTGCCAAGCTCACCATTACCAGTTCAGTTCCCTTCTATGATTCTCTTTTGTTCTTCAAGGGAGTGAAGGAAGTAAACGAAATGATGGCTGGTGCGAACGAAGGTACGCGCGATTTCTTGTTGCGATCGAGCGGTGTGGCTACCTATCTATTCACCGAGGGTGAACGGGCGAAGGCTTGTGGAATCTGGGCTCGCAACGCGATGGATCAGAACTGGGACCATTTGGGTGTACTCAATGCTGAGTCTGAGTATTGGCAGAACAGCCGTGCGGCGTGTTCGCTTTATGGGGTCGCTCCCAAGCCGCAATAGCGTTGATCGATTTGGGGTGCTAGCGTCGCTCTAGCAGTGTAGAGCCCCAAATGAATCCAAGCCTTCTTTTTCTAATCCTTTTTGCACAGACTTCGATCACCGAGCAAAGTGTACTCGGTGGAGCGTGCCTTGCCGAGACCAAAATGGGGCTGGCGGAGCTGCAAGCCTGGAGTGGTTGGGTGACTCAGTATCGCGATGATACGAAGGCTGGACGGCGCGCAGAAGCGCTTGAGCTTGCCAAGAAAATTGTCCGCAGCCGCTGCTCGAATGAGCATTGGCGTTTTCAACTTGTAGCGTTGCTGACGGAAATGAAGCGGCCGGAGGAAGCGGTGGCTGTGCTGGAAGGATTCTACGATCGCGGGAGCAATGCAGTTCAAAGCCGGCTCGCGGGGCTTAAGTCGCTTGTAGATTCTCAGGTATTCAAAACATCGAAATTCGCGGAGAAGCTCGAAAGGGACCGTCAAGCGGCTTTACAACGCAAGGCTGAGGCGAAGCTGAAGTTGGCTGCGATGACAGGGCCGGTAAAGCAATATGTAGCGAAAAGAGCTTGTCCGTTTGAGTGTTGCCGTATCGGCCAGTGGGAGGCAAGCGAGGGGGTTGTTCTTTATGACCAGCCTGGGGGAAGTGCAGAGATCGCACGCGTTGCCAAGGGGGAAAAGGTTGTGGCTGTGACCGGGGAGGTACATCTCGAGCCGATTCCCGTGGTGGTACGATTTGCCAGTCCTCAAGGTTTTAGTGCGCCTGTAGGCTCGATTGTCTTTCTGCTGGATCGTAAGGGTGAAGGTTACGGGAACGTTTGGGTTAACGGGAAGATCGTGAATGCTGAACAGATGTGGGTGCAGAATCTGTGCCGAGTGGGTGGGCCCGAGTGCTGGGGTGAGTTTGTGGTGCCGGAAGACGAGAAGAAGATGCAAGAAAAATCGGTGTGGTGGATTTCGATTCGCACGCGCAACGGCAAAGTGGGATGGACAAAGGAGGCTAGGAAGTTCAGCGGCATCGATGGTTGCGGGTAGGATACGGATATGAAGACTTCACGTGTCAGCCAGGCAGATCGCCATGGTGTGATTGCTGTGCCGCCGCTTTGCCGCCGTGTCGACGGGTCGCTTGATTGGGATGAGAGTGCGAAGATTGTCTCCCACTTAAAGGCTGGTGGGGTGACTCGCCTGATGTATGGCGGGAACGCGTTTTTGTATCACATCACTCTTGCTGAGTATGCGGAATTGCTGGTTTGGTTGAGCGGGCTTGAAGATGAGTTGTGGTGTATCCCAAGCGCGGGGCCTTCGTTCGGGCGATTAATGGATCAGGCGCAGTTGCTCAAGAAGTATCGCTTTCCTTGTGTGATGGCGTTGCCGTGTGCCGATCCGCGCGATGCACGTGGGCTTGAAGATGGCTTGCGGCGGTTCTCTGTTGCGGCAGAGACGCCGTTGAGT
>CAZZGS010000549.1:0-3811 GCA_964653845.1 uncultured Bryobacter sp. | reverse complement strand
ACTCTCAGCCGCCTCGAACAAGTGCGAAAAATCGCGAACAAAGCCAAATTGGAGCAGAATCCCTTATTGCAGGCAGCCTAAGTCGATGTCCAGCGTCTTTTCAAAAGTTTTCTACAAAGATCTTTACTTGCATTGCAGCATCGGCATGCATAAAGTAGGCAAGGTATGAGAACAACTGCAAAACCAAACCGTCGGCAGATGCTGGAACTGTGCATTTCGCGTGGATTGCTGATTGGCGGGGCGGCCACTGCTTTGTCGCAGAAGGAGTTGTTGTCTTATTGGGAGGCGGCTGAAGAGGCTTCGCACAAGCCGACCTCGGCTGAGGTGCTCGGACCGTTCTTTCGCAAAGGCGCTCCCGATCAGCGCGTGCTGCGCGCGCCAAGTGACCCTGGCTTTCCGTTGAAGGTGAGTGGCCGGGTTCTCAATACCAAGGGCCAGATAGTTGAAGGTGCAAAGGTCGATCTCTGGCACGCCGATCATGGCGGGCTTTACGATACCAAGGGCTACAAGTACCGGGCGAAGTTGTCACCGGATGCCAAGGGTGTTTATGGCGTAGACACTGTGATGCCTGGCCATTATGCCGACCGTCCTGCGCAGCATATCCATTACCTGATTACTGCTCCCGGGCACAAGACGCTGATCACACAGGCTTACTTTGCTACTGACCCTTTCTATGAGGGCAACCCGGAGAAGCACTGGAACAAGATTGCTAAAAACAAGGAGTTGGTGCTGCCGGTGAAGTTGTTTGAGGGTGGAGCTGCGGCGGCGCAGCCGGCTCATGCCGAGATCACTTTTGACATCGTTCTTGAGAAGGCTTAAGTCATGACAAGAACTTTGTTGCTTGTTGCGCTGGCGCTTAATTTGTCTGGAGCCGACCGGAGTTTAAGCTCTGAATCCGCTCCGACTTCGATCTTCTTTTCAAAGGATGGAAAGTCCATTACGAGCAGATGCGCGGATGGCCATATTCGGACTTGGGACTTGGCCTCGGGCAAGCTGATTTCAGACAAGAAGTTTGGGCTGCGCACCACGTTGTTGTCTGCCGACCTGACGGTGGATGCCAATGAGGAAACCAAGTCTATGAAGATTTGGGATCTGAGCGCGGACCGTCAGTTGCAGTTGATCAACGGGGCCCCTACTAGTACGCTCTCGCTTTCGAATGATCGACGGTTTGTTGCTACATCTAAGCCGGAAGAGCGCACGGTGCGCATTTGGGATCTTGCCAGTGGCAAGGAGAAACATAGCCTGCCGGACGGGATTGGCGGATCGGCTGGGCTTACGTTTTCGCCCGACGGTGAGACGGTGGTCAGTGCGAATTACGACAACGATATTCGCGTTTGGAAGACGCAATCCGGTGAACTGGTTCGCAAGGTTGAGGATATGACTGGCGCGATGTTTGCGTCCGCGTTTAGCCCGGATGGGAAGCAGTTGATCATGGCTGGGCTGGACGAGACCGTTTATGTCTGGGACGCCAGGACTTTTGCCTTGAATCGCAAGCTGAAGGGGCATGGTGAGACGATTGCTTCGCTGGCAATTTCACCGGATGGGCGGACGATGGTGACTGGTGGGTTTGATGTAGTGACGCTCAAGAATCCAGTGAAGTTGTCGGTGTGGGACTTAGCCGCCGGGAAGATTACTAGGACGATTGACGCGCCTCATCGTGTGGCGCGGGTTGCGTTTTCGCCCGATGGCAAGTGGGTGGCATTTCTGACTGGCGATAAAGAGATTTCGCTGGTGAATGTGGCTGCTGCGAACTAGATCGCGCTACATGCCGGGGTAGTAGACGAGGTCGGTGGATACGACTTCGCCCCCGGCCTGCTTGACCATAGTGATTACTTGGCCGCGGTGGTAGGTGCCGTGGTTGACGATGTGCAGGAGGATCTTGTACATCAACTCGTCTTTGTCCTCGCCTTTGATGTTGCGCCAGAATAGGCGTTCTTCGAATTTCGAGTCTTGCTGGGCACGAATCCAGGCGGTGAATTCGTTCATCACTTGTGGCCATTCCGATTTGAGCTTTGCCAGGTCGAAGGAGTCTCCGGGTTGGGCGAAAGCAAAGTGAGGGTCGCCGCTGAAGCGCTTGAACCAGACCCGGTCTGCCAGGAAGATGTGGGTGAGCGTGTCGAGGATTCCGCCAAAGCTGTTGCCGCGATCTTTTTCGATGGCGTCGATTGATAACTTTTCGGCTGCTTCGAGGACCTTGAGGGATGCCCAAAGGGAATATTCGAAGTGACGGGCGAGCAATTCCTTTGAGATCCACATAGACTAATAACGTAGCACCGACATGTTGTCTTATTCGATATTCCTGATTGCGTCTGGATTGCTGTTGAGCTTGGCAGAGCGGATTTGGCCGCGCGAGGCGCGCCAGGGATTTCTGCGCCGGGAATTCGGGTTGGATCTTCTTTACCTGTTCTTTAATGCGGAAGTAGTTGGGGCACTGGTTGCGATCTGGATTACGCGGACGCTTCCGCCTGCCACGATTTTGCCGTTGCGCAATCTGTTTGAGTTAAACGGGCTTGCGGCGCAACCGCTCTGGCTGCAGACGGTTGTGTTGCTGGTGTCAAAAGATTTTCTACAGTGGCTGGTGCATAACCTGATGCACCGTGTGCCTGCGCTGTGGCAATTTCACAAGACGCATCACAGCTCTACCGATATGGACTGGCTGAGCAATTGGCGTTTTCACTGGTTTGAGATTGTGGTTTACCAGATGGTGCTTTATGTGCCGGCTACGCTGCTTGGATTTTCTGCAGAGGCTGCGTTTGGATGTGCCATCATCAGCACGGCTGTTGGGCACTTTGCGCACGCCAATCTTCGCGTGCGGATTGGATTTCTCAAGTACATTGTGAATTCGCCAGAGATGCACACGTGGCATCATGTGCACCCGGATGCGGGCCCTCAGGATCGCAATTTTGCGATTACTTTTGCGGTTTGGGATTGGCTGTTTCGGACGGACTATTTGCCTGCCGAATTCCCTAAACGTCTTGGAATCCGGGAGGCGGAATCGCGCTGATCGCCCTAAGCTTCGTCGTCGTGCTGGGCGGCAAGCTTGGTGATGACGCTTAGATCTTCGAGTGTTGTTACGTCGCCAGCGATAGTGTTGGTAGTGACGAGTTCACGCAGCAGGCGGCGCATGATTTTGCCGCTGCGGGTTTTGGGCAGGGCGTCGCTGAAGCGGATTTCTTCTGGTCTGGCGAAGGCACCGATTTCGTGGCCGACCCACTGGCGTAATTCCTTGCCAATCACTTCGTGGTCGTAGTCGCCCTTCTTCAGGGTGACAAAGCAGCAGACGGACTGGCCGGTGATTTCGTGTGGCTTGCCTACGACTGCGGCTTCGGCGACGGCAGGGTGACGGACGAGCGCGCTCTCTACTTCCATTGTGCTGAGGCGGTGGCCACTGACATTGAGTACGTCGTCGACGCGGCCGAGAATCCAGAAATAACCGTCTTGATCGCGACGTGCTGCGTCGCCGGTGAAGTAGTTTCCTGGCATGCGGCTCCAGTATTGGTCCTGGAAGCGTTCGGGGTCGCCCCAAATATTGCGAACCATGCTGGGCCAAGGGCGGCGGATGATGAGGAAGCCTTCCTGATTGGGGCCGACGGGGTTGCCGTCCAAATCGACAACGTCGGCGATTACGCCGGGCATGGGCAGGGTGCCGCTGCCGGGCTTAAGCGGGACTGCGCCAGGCATGGGGGCGATGAGGATTGTGCCGGTTTCGGTTTGCCACCAGGTGTCGACAATCGGGCAGCGGCCCTTGCCGATGACGTTGTAATACCATTCCCAGGCGGCTGGATTGATGGGCTCACCGACGCTGCCTAGA
>CAZZGS010000548.1:0-3811 GCA_964653845.1 uncultured Bryobacter sp. | reverse complement strand
CTACAGACCTTCGACGGCAAACTCCACCTGATCAACAACCCGGCCTCGATCGAAGAAGAGACCAAGTCGTTCATGCCCGCCTTCAAGGCAGACCCTAACCTGATCGCTTACCTGTCTACCCTGAGCGGAATCTCCAACGGCAAGATCCCCGCGCCCAAAGTACCCATCTCGGCTAAAGATATCCAACAAATCCAGCAACCGAACAGCGGCGAATGGCCCGGCTATCACGGCGCACCCTCAGCCAATCGCCACAGCCCTCTTACTCAGATCAACAAGGCCAACGCCTCCAAACTAAAACTCGCCTGGTCATACTCGCTCCCTCACCTCGGCCTTCAAACCACCCCCCTTGTAGCGGACGGCATCATGTACGTCACCGCCCCCAATCAGGTTTGTGCCCTCGCCAGCGATACCGGCCGCGAAATCTGGTGCTACAACCGCAACCGTGCCGATGCCACTAAAGTTTCTGGCGACGCGGCCAAAGGCGCCCAGCGCGGCGCTGCTCTGCTTGGCAACAAGATCTTCTTCTCAACCGACGACGCCCATCTGATCGCCCTCAATCGTCTAACCGGCGCACTCATGTGGCAAGTTTTCATGCCAGAGGCTCTGCCCGGCGCATACGGTGCCACCGCCGCGCCCCTGGTCGTCGGTGATCTCGTAGTAGCAGGCGTTGGCGGCGGAGACGCCCCTCTACGCGGCTTCCTTGCAGCCTATAAAGCCGACACCGGTGAAGAAGCCTGGCGCTTCTGGACCATCCCAAAGCGCGGCGAACCCAAGTCTGAAACCTGGGTCGGCAATGCCCTCGAAGTCGGCGGCGGCGCAACCTGGCTCACTGGCTCCTACGATCCATCTCTCGACACTCTCTACTGGCCCGTCGGTAACCCCTACCCCGACACCGATGGCACCGAGCGCAAAGGCGACAACCTCTACACAGATTCTGTAGTCGCACTCAATCCCAAGACCGGCCAAATCAAATGGCACTTCCAGTTCACCCCCCACGACCTCTGGGATTGGGACGCCACCGAGCCACTTGTGCTGGTCGATGAAGTATTCCAGGGCAAGCCTCGCAAGCTCCTCCTCCAGGCCAACCGCAACGGTTTCTTCTACGTCCTCGATCGCACAAACGGCGAATTCCTCCTCGGCACTCCTTTCGTCAAGCGCCTTACTTGGGCCACTGGCCTCGACCCGAAAGGCCGCCCCATCGTCAACGAAAAAGCCAAGCCCACCATGGGCGGCACCGTCACTTGTCCTGCCGTAAGAGGAGCGACCAATTGGTATTCCACCGCCTACAATCCCCAGACAAAACTTTTCTACGTGATGGCCGTTGAAGATTGCAACCTCTACCGTCAAGCGGGCTCCTGGTTCGTCCCCTACAACGACCCAGCCAATCCCCCTCAAAAGATTCTCCGGGCCCTCGACATCCAGACCGGCAAGATCGTCTGGGAACAAGTCCAGATCGGCGCTCCTGAATCCAACTACACCGGCGTCCTCTCCACTGCCGGCGGCCTCATCTTCTACGGTGAAAGCGGTGGCACCTTCGCCGCAGCCGATGCCAAATCCGGCAAGACTCTCTGGCACTTCAACACCAGTGCCGTCTGGAAGGCTTCTCCGATGACCTTCACCGTCCACGGCAAGCAACACATCGCCATCGCCGCCGGTGGCAGCATTCTCGCCTTCACCCTCAACGACTAGCGCTGTTCCGCAACACCTGCTCCACCCAGGCCACACCCCGGTGCCGGGCTAGCAGCGCATAAAGCCAGGAATGCCCACGCCTCATTACGCTAGCTAGCTTGGCCACACCGTAATCTGGAAACTTCGCATGCACCGCCGCAGCCACATTCAGTCGCGCCATCTCCAGGTTATGATCCACATCGCACCACAAAGGGTCTTCACCATCACCCTGATAAGGCATAGCCGCTTCAATCTCTACCCGTGCCTTTACCAGCCCGCCAATCTCGATCACCATTGCCCGCGCAAATCCATCCTGAACTACACCCAATGCCTCCTCGGCTGCCACCATCGCCCGCTCCGCCCAAACACTGCGTCCTGAACGCTTCTCACATAAAGCCAGCAAAGCCCAGGCCCGCGCCCTATAACCGCGATTCGCTAACTTGTGTGCCACTAGTTCCTCCAGCACTCCGCGAGCCGCCTCCTCCCGGCCAGTCTCAATCCACATCTCTGCCTGCAGTACCCGCAACTCCGCCATCTCCTCTCTCTCCAGCCGCTTCTCAAGCCGTTTCATCTCCGCCTCGCATCGGCTATAGTCACGGGCCCGAATCAGGCACTCCATCAGCCCCAAAGCGGCACTCCCCGAAAGCGGCCCGGCATCAACATACGCATCGCGCAGGCAAGAGTCGATACGCTTCCTCAAGCCCTTCAAATCCACCCGCATCATAGTTCCTGCCTCAATCTGCCGCACCCTTACCTCGGCCAACAAACCAAAAGCGCCAGCAACAAAACTATTCCTCCGGTTACGCCGCGCAAACCACTCCTGTAACTCGTGCAGCTGCAGACCCTCATCGCGCAACCTCTCCGCAGATTCTGCCAACATCACCGTCGCACTGCGCGAATACACCTCCAAGCTCTTTCGCCAAGTCTCCTGCCCCAGATTCGACAAAATCTGCGACGCCCCAATCAGCCATCCCCGTGCCTCCACGTAGCGTCCCCGCGCCAAGGCAATCCCGCCTTGCCCAAATCCCAGGATCCGGGAAGTCATCACGCGGCTATAAATCAGCTCCCGCCTCAATCGGTCTGCATCGACGCCCTCATACTTCTTACGCTTATCTTCAAAGCGCAAACGCGTCTGATCAAGGGCAACATCAAAGTCCTTCGCCGCCTCATTCAGATCCCCGCCATTGCGATGCCAGAGCCCCTCGTAGTAACGCAACAGCGCCACAGTCCCGTGGCACGGAAAGTCCTGGCGCACCAGTTTCTCCTCGACAAAGCTCCGCATCCGCTCAATCAAAATGCCAGCTTCGCTAACCCGGTTGGCCCGCAGGTGCGTCAGCGCAAAGGCCAGACAGCACCAAACCCTTTGCCGCATCAGCCGGGGCTCCACTGCTTCCATTCCGCCGT
Source organism: uncultured Bryobacter sp. (assembly GCA_964653845.1). GTDB lineage: Bacteria > Acidobacteriota > Terriglobia > Bryobacterales > Bryobacteraceae > Bryobacter. The sequence continues at coordinate 739 of CAZZGS010000548.1, read as the reverse complement.
CCATCAACTCTTCAATCGTTAGACGAAGCAATCCAGCCGCCTCCTGCGATCGTCCATGTGCATCGAGATACTCAGCCATCAACGCCAGAGCCTTTAGCCTGGTCCGGTCCGACAGGTCAACACGGCGCCGTCGATGCCCCTCCAGCAGGCCCATCAACTCCCCGCCAATCAGATCCAGCTCATTTCCAAACGCATAGGCCCGCAACCTTGACTGAAACGGCCCAACCAGCGCAGCAACCCGTTCATCCGATTTCATGGAATTATCATTCCACAAAAACGGAGACACTGTCCGCTGCGAAGCAAACCAACTTTAATGAAGGCAGAAACAAAGTATGCAAAACCAAACACTCTACGAAAAGATCGAGCGCTTCGAGTTTCCCGCCAACTTCCACAAGCGCCTCTGCCGGGAGAACTCCTGGTGGCCCGCCCAGGGCAGGGCAGTCATCGACGAATACCGCCGCTTCCTCTACCTCGCGATGGTTTCCCCGCAACCGGTCACACCCTCCGAGGCAGTCGATCAAGCCTGGCACCTCCACCTCATCCACACCCACTCCTACTGGGAAGACCTCTGTCAGAACACTCTCCCTCGGCCTCTGCACCACGGTCCTACTGCAAGTGGCAAGCAGGAAGACGAGAAGTTCGAGAGCTGGTACGAGCGCACCCAGGCCTTCTACGAGGCAGAACTAAAGCAACCACCCCCACCCTCAATCTGGCCAGCCAGCGAGGTCCGATTCAACCC
>CAZZGS010000547.1:0-3829 GCA_964653845.1 uncultured Bryobacter sp. | reverse complement strand
CCTGGGCGCTGATGGCAGGTTGCGTGCGGAAACAGGTCTGAGCGGCTTTGGAGAAACTCTTAAGCCGGACAATCTCCAGAAACGTGTGCAATTGATCAAGATCCATGGGGTTCCTGGGGCTAAACTTGCGGGGATGGTTCTCCAAAGTATAGCATTTGATTATGGACCTTATCAGGATTGGCATGGTAGCGCATGTTGTGCTCAAACCGATGTCGCAAGACATAAGGGAGATAGAAATGGGGCGAATCTGATTGAAGAGCCTTTTCGGCTGGATTCTCGCATTCGCATCGCTAGCGCTGGCAGGCGATGTCACCAACGTCACCTTGGTAATCAATGAGCGGTCTACCTTGTCCAGAAGGTTGGGCGAGTTCTATGCGTCCTGGAGGGAGCTAAATTCAAAGCAGGTTTGCCGGATATCGACAATCGAGGAAGAGACCATAAATCGTTCCGGTTTTGAGAAGCAAATTGCCGGGCCAATCAGTGACTGCTTGCGTCGTAATGGCCGGATGGAGTCTACATACTATCTAGTGTTGACACAGGGGATGCCAATTCGGGTAAATGCAGAAGCCAAGAACGATAACGCTAGCGTCGACAGCGAACTGGCGCTTCTTTATCTGGAAATGCATGGCGCAAAGATTCAGCGTGAGGGCTGGGTCGACAATCCGTTCTATCGCAAAAGAGACCAGGTCTTCAGCCATCCGGGCGTGCCCATCTATCTCGTCACCCGCCTGGCTGGGTACAGTTTTGAGGATGCGCGAAAGGCGGTAGAGCGCTGCCGCGGGGCAAAGAACCTGGGGCGTGTAGTGCTCGATCTCAAGGCTGACAATGACGACGAAGGCAATTCCTGGCTGCGGAATGCCGGGATTCTTCTTCCAGAACCGAGAGTTGTTTTTGAGTTGACGACTAAAGTGTTGTCTACTGAAAAACAGGTGATCGGTTATGCCAGTTGGGGCTCGAATGACACGGCACGGAAAAGCCGCAACAGCGGGATGGGTTGGTTGCCGGGCGCGATTGCGACAGAATTCGTTTCCACCAACGCTCGCACGCTCAAGATGCCGCCCTTCACCTGGACACTCGGAGGCTGGAAGAACCCGCTCAGCTACTTTGCCGGTAGCCCGCAATCGATGATTCTCGACTATGTCTGGGAAGGTGTCAGTGGGATCTCCGGCAACGTCGATGAACCCTACCTCTCGCAGACGGTGCGGCCAGATCAGTTGTTTCCCGCTTATCTGTCTGGGCGCAATCTGGCGGAAAGCTTTTACTTGGCATTGCCCAGCCTCTCATGGCAAAGTCTGATCGTGGGAGACCCATTGTGCCGGCTCGAATAGCTTCAATCGACGATCGGGATTTACTGGTAGACCTGGGGAGGCGCACCTTCTTTGAAACCTTTGTGGGCACCTGCAGCGATGCAGATATGGATTTATTTCTAGCTACTTCCTACGCGCCGGAGAAGGTAGAAACAGAACTGAAGGATCCGCTCTCACGATTCTTGATCATTGAAGACGCGCAAGGGCCTTTAGGCTTCACGAGAATTCAGGGCGAAACAGAGGGAAGAGTGGAGCTGGTTCGTTTCTACATGGAACAGCGAGCGATCGGCACCGGCGCATCGCACACGCTGATGGAAGACACTCTGCATGTGGCAAAGGGCCTCGGATACTCGCGAATCTACCTTGGGGTGTGGGAGAAAAACTTCCGGGCGCAGAAGTTTTACGGGAAGTGGGGATTCTTGAAGACCGGCAAAAAGATCTTTGTGGTGGGAACTGACCCTCAAGTGGATTGGAATTACGAACGCGAGCTATAAGAGGCAGACGAATTCAGCAAGCACGGCGTAGCGATCCTGATCGGCGTCCAAATGCAGGACAGGAAATTCTGGATTGAGCGGGGAAAGATCGATCGTCTGGTGAGCCCAGCCATCCTCGCCCGATGTTGACTTTTGCGAGTGATAGACCTTTAGTGTGTAGCGGTTGTTCGGGTCGGAGCGATCCTCGACGAGGACACGCTTGTTGTTGCGAGAACCTGCCCCGAATTTACGAAAGACACACATTGAACCCGAAGGAACCAGCGGTTCCATACTTCGTCCATAGACTTCACACACAAACATGTCTTTGCTGAGACGAAGGTCTTGTGGAGCCTCGACCCATTCTGCGATTTCGTTTGGATCGGCAATCTGCTCGCCAAAGCTTCCGGCGGCTGATCTCAGGGAGTAGCGAGGGATGTGGGTGACATAGGGCTCAACAGGGGTCGAGACGTGTTCACGATAAAGCTGATGCAGGGTGAAGTCGAGGGCATTCGATTGGACTTCGTTCCGCTCGCTGAGCTGAAAGACATTCGACAGCGTTGATTCAAGCCACTCCATGGCACCTGTAGCCCCCATCTCGCTGGACAATTGCTTCAGATGAGTTTCCATGCCGGAAAGAATTTCGGCGTCATCGGCGGAGGCAATCTGGTGCCAGTCGCGCCGGAGCTTGACGCCGAGTTTTTCGGTTTCGGCATCATAGACGATGACTCCCGCTGGCTCAGCCGGGCGACCGGGAAGGGCGAGACTCAGAAGGGAGAATGTCATCGGGTATGTTTATCGTATCGGTTAAGGGTTGGCTGGATAATAACCGGATCGGTAGCGAACTTTGAGGCCCGGGATATTCGGCACCTCGACGCGAATCTTGCGGAATGCCTTGCGATCGTCGCTCGACTGTGGCACATAACGGATGATGTATTGCGTAGTCACTTCACCTTGAATCGCGGCGACAGCGTTGAACATGCCCTTGGCGAGTTCAGCACCGTATCCTCCCGTACCCACCTTCAATGCGTAGTTGCCTTCATCCGATGGAGTAGAGAGATAACCTGAGACATCCTTGTAGAGGCCTTCGAGTGGGAAGACCACTCGACCGCCGGTTTCTTCGGCAAGTCTCTGGAGATTCTTTTCGCCTTCAGCCTTGAAGCCAAAAGCGACGGTGCTCATGCCAAAGATGGTAACGAGATTACGCTGGGCTACTTCGAGAACCTGATCGAGGCCTTTCTTGGAAGCCGAATCATGACCGTCGCCAATGATGACGATAATGCGGCGTGGCTCGATCGGCTCGCCGCGTACGAGCTTGCGATTGGTACAGGCGAGGTAGAGGGCGTCGTAAAGTGCAGCTCCGCCGCCCGGTTTGATCTTGCGGATCTTCTCCTGGATCTTGTCGGGGGAGTTGGTAGTGTCGACGCTGACTTCGGCAGTGGTCGAATAGGTGACCAGGTAACCGGAAAACTTCTTCGGGCCTTCCTGCGGCAGCAGGGCAAGTACGAGTTCTTCAGTAGCTTCAGCGAAGGTCTTCCAGTGCAACCGGTTCAGATTGCTCATGTCGAGCAGGAAGCCAACCACTACTGGCTGTTCGCGCTCGGCATTGAAGTAAGAAATTTTCTGTTCTTTATTCTCGTCAAAGATCCTAAAGTCAGATTGCTTCAAGTCGCTGACGAACTTGCCCTTCTCATCGGTGACCGTAATCGGTACGATCACCTCGTTGACCGAGATGGAGAGATTGGGAGTTTTTGTCGCCTGGGCAGCCTCTAAAGAAGAAAAAGGAGCACCGTTAAGCAACGCCGGTCCCACGAGCATAAAGTGACGGCGTGAAGTCATATCGTTTGGAACAACTTCTATTGTAACGGCGCTCCGTGAAAAAGGGTTACCTATCGTTGCACACGGCCGGAGCCGCCACCCTTGACCAGACCTTCCACCTCTTCGCGACTGAAGCGGTTGAAGTCGCCAGGGATGGAATGTTTGAGGCAACTGGCAGCGACAGCGAATTCCAGCGCCGCCTGGGGGGTGTCGAGAGCAAGCAGGCCATAAATC
>CAZZGS010000546.1:0-3830 GCA_964653845.1 uncultured Bryobacter sp. | reverse complement strand
CCCTGCCTGTGAAGTCGCCCGGCAAGTTCACTGGCCGAATCCTTCACGCGATGAACGACAAAGAAGGCCAGACGCGTCTGGTTACTCCGAGCGGGGTCAAGCTCAGTGGCACAGGCCTAGAAGACCTCGGGGCAGAGCCACAAACCCAGGCAGAAGTCTACGCCCTTACCAAAGCCGACTACGAGATCGAAATCACTGGCACAGGGTCTCTGCGTGCCCTCGAGGCCGATGAGAGCAGCATGCCCGAGCCACAAGCGATCGCACCCAAGATCCACGATCGTATGTGGTGGATCGTCGGCTTGTGCCTGGCCGCACTCGCTATCGGATTCGTCTATCTGCTGCAGAAGCCCTCGACGATCGCTTGATGGCATAACAATGAGCGTCCTGTCGGCCGGCAAAGTATCGAAATTCTTCGGCAACTTTCCTGCCCTGCGCAATCTCAATTTCACGCTTGAAGCCGGCGATTGCGTCGCGCTGCTCGGCCGCAATGGCGCTGGCAAGACGACACTCATTCATCTCATGTCTGGCCTTTCCAGACCAACCGAAGGAACGCTGAAAATCACTCGTCGCGTCAGCCTTCTCGGGCACGGCATCGGCGTCTACGACGAACTCAGTGCTCGCGAAAACCTGCTTTTCTTTGCCGGACTCGCCACAGTGCCCGTTGATGTCGAGGCATGGCTTGAAAAGGTCAACCTGAAGGATGTTGCCGATGCCCCGCTGCGAGAATATTCGCGAGGTATGCGCCAGCGCCTTGCGCTCGCCCGCGCCTTCATGGGCGAGCCTGAACTTCTCCTGCTCGACGAACCCTTTACCTCGCTCGACGATAAGGCCACTGCACTCCTCCAAACTCTGCTCGCACAAGCCCTCGCCCGCAAAGCTACGATCGTACTGTCCACCCACCAGATCCCCGAAGCGATGGCTCTAGCTACTCGAATCCTCTTTCTCGAACGCGGCAAACTGGCTTACGCTGGGCCACGTCCTGAAGAGATGCTCACCGACAGCACCTGGCTCTACCGCACCTATGGAGCCATCTCCTGATGCTGCGTCAATCCTGGCAAATCTTTCTCAAAGACGTTCGTATGGAGCTTCGCGGTAAAGAGGCCCTCAATGCGTCGCTGGCCTTTGCCCTTGTTGTCCTCATTCTCTTCAGCTTCGCTATCGACCCAACCAGCGAACAAATCCGCGAAATCAGCGGCGGCCTGCTCTGGATCCTTTTTGCTTTTTCTGGTGTCTTGTTGGTGAACCGCAGCTTTCTGCGCGAGCAATCGAACGACTGCCTCGATGTCTTGCTTGTCAATCGCGTCCCAGCCTCTGCCCTGATGCTGGGCAAGACCTTCGCCAATCTTCTCTTCATCCTGATGATCGAGGCAGTCTGCCTGCCCGTCTTCAGCGTGCTCTACAACATCAACCTCTTCCAGTTGCCACTTTGGCTCATCGGCATCTGTCTGTTGGCCTCCTGGGCGATTGCGATCCTCGGAACTGTCTTTGCTGCCATGACTGTCAATCTCCGGCTGCGAGAACTCATGTTGCCCGTGATCCTTTATCCAATGATCATCCCGGCATTGGCGGCTGCGATGTATCTGACCAATATCGTCAGCGTCGGAAAAGTCCCTGAGGGTGATGACCTGATATGGGTGCGGCTTCTCGTAGGCTTCGACGTGATTTTTACAACCCTTGCTCTCGGCCTGATCGACACAATCCTTGTAGACTAAGAACAGATCTTCATGTTCGATAAAATCCTGCTTGCCATCGGCCTTACCAGTGGGCTCTATCTCGTCCGAAACCTTTACACGATGCTGCTCGTGTTGCCGGATGAGGCGGCGCAGGGAATGATCTATCGCATCATGTTCTTTCACATCCCCAGTTGGTGGACGTGCTTCCTGTCCTTCCTCGTCGCCGGCGTCGCCAGCGCGGTCGCGATCCGAAGCAAAAGCAATCGTGCCGATTCCCTCGCCGTCGCCGCCACTGAAGTGGGCCTGGCCTTCACCTTCGTTGGTCTTGCCACCGGCATGATCTGGGCCAAGATCATTTGGGGCATCTGGTGGACGTGGGATGCTCGCCTCACCTGGGCTTTCATCACGGCACTGACCTACGCCGGCTATCTGATGATGCGGAACATGATTCCAGACCCAAGCGAGCGACTGAGAGTGACCGGCGTCCTGAATGTTTTCTCTTTCGCCAGTGTAGTCATCTGCTACAAAGCGATCGACTGGTGGCGTACGCAGCATCCGGGTGCTGTCATGAGTTTCAGAACAGGTGGTGGCAGTATCGACCCCGCTATGGAGGGAATGACTTTTCACAACTTCATTGCCTTCCTGCTGCTTTGTATCGTTCTGGTCACCTTGCGGCTTCGGCAGGAAGAGACTCTAAGAGAAATCGAAGGCCTGCGCCGCCTCGCCTATTCAAGATAATCTATCGTCAGTGGCGAAAATCATCGATCCTGACAATTACGTGCCCCACAACTTCCCGATACCTGGAATCGAGAATGCGAAGCCAATTGACTGGTCAACTTGGCCCAAAGATTTTGTGACCGAAGAAGAGGTTGAGGATTTCAACCGCATGATTCAGGAAATGCGCAAAGAAAAGACCCGCTCTATTGAGGACAAGTGCGATCCGCGCTAATCGACACCAATATTGTTTCGAGTCTGTTCGCTTATTCGAATCCAAATTTTGATTCTTGCAAACGGATTATTGGAACCAGGCTTCCGATTGTTAGCTTCATGACCCGGGCCGAGATCCTACTCTGGCCCAAAGCGAATCGTTGGGGTGATCGTCGAGAGCAAGAGCTTCTCAACCACCTCGGGAGATTTACCACCCTGTATCCAGACGATCGCACCTGTGATTTATGGACGGTAGTTAAAACCCTTTCAAAGAGGCGTGGGCGGCCAATCGAAACTGCCGATGCATGGATCGCCGCAACAGCTCTTCAATTTGAGATTCCCTTGATCACTCTCAACCACCGGGACTTCAATTTCATCGATGATCTCGAACTGATTCTCGTCCACGACCCCTCCCCAAACTCCTAAGCCTGTGTTAGCTTGGTTACGCGCTTTTCATATTCACCATGGACCAACGTAATTTCACCTACATGTTCTACGGCTTCGCAGCCGCCTGGCTCATCCTTGCCATCTACGTCGTAAGTCTTGTCTCGCGAGGACGCAAACTCCAGGACCAACTGGAAACTCTGAAGCGCACACTTTCTCAGGAGAAACTCTAGCCGCCATGAATCGTCGCGACCTCGTAAAACTTGCCCTCGCCTCCTATGTTCCTGCCGAGGCAATTGCCTGGCAAGCCCGCAAAGGCATGCCTAGCCCCAAGATCAAAGACGTACAAGTGATCGCGACCGCTCCCGCTGGCCTGCGCCTTGTCGTTGTCAAGATCCTCACCGATCAGGACGGCCTCTACGGCTATGGCTGCGGTACTTATACGCAGCGTGCCGATCTGGTTGTCGAAGCCGTCAATCGTTATCTCAAGCCCTTTCTCATTGGCAAGCCGGCAGACCGCATCGACGACATCTGGCAGGCCAACTACAATTCAAGCTACTGGCGCAACTCCCCGGTGCTCAACAACGCCATCTCCGGCGTCGACCAGGCCCTCTGGGATATCAAAGGCCGCCAGGCCGGTATGCCCGTCTATCAACTTCTGGGCGGCAAAGTCCGCGAAGCTGTCGATACCTACCGCCACGCCTCGGGCGCTGAAATTTCCGAGTGTATGGATCAGGCCAAGAAGCTCATCTCCGAAGGCCAGCGCTATGTTCGAATCCAGGTTGGCACGCCCGGTCAGGCCGCCTACGGTGCCGGTCGCGGTGGCACCCCTTTACCGTCCTCAGT
>CAZZGS010000545.1:0-3838 GCA_964653845.1 uncultured Bryobacter sp. | reverse complement strand
GGCCCGCACTCAGCAATGGCGGGACTGTCTCCCTCGGTAGCTACACAACGGATCTCCCCGCCGGCGGTATCGTATCCATCTTTGGCCGAAACCTTGGCAACACGGTTGTCGCAAGCACAGCACCACTGCCAACCATCCTCGAAGGCGTTTGCGTGACGCTCAATAACGCACCACTGCCACTCTTCTCCACTTCAAGCGGTCAGATCAACGTCCAGATTCCTTTCGAGCGAACTCCTGGTCAATTTCAGTTGATCGTCCGCGACACCAACAAGAAGCTTGCCAGTGTCGCTCAAAATATTCGAATTGTGCGCGCGGCTCCTTCCGTGCTCGTCGATCCAGTCTCAAAGCAGACTGCCATCTATGACGATAAGGGTCGCCCCATTACACCGGATAACCCTACGACAAGAGACAGGCGCCTCGTGATCTACGCCCTCGGCCTCGGCCCAACCAAAGGCACACGAGTCGCAGCTGGGGCATTATCCCCAACGGCAGTGCCAGCCGAAACAACTGATACGGTGAAGGTCTTCTTTGGAGACAAGCGCTACAGCCAAGCGGAAATGATCGTTGAGTGGAGCGGTCTCGTCCCTGGATTCGTCGGCCTTTACCAGATCAACATCTACGTCCCTGGAGACCGTCTCCGTGGGGACAATCTGGACGTTACGATACGTGTTGGGGCAGTGGAGAACCGGTTCATCGATTCCGTCAAACCGACTGTGTCGGTCGAATAGAGTCTTTCACTATGTATAATTCGGGTGTGCGATTTGTAATTTGCTCTTCAGTACTGGCAGGCGTTCTTTTCCTCTCCGGCTGCGCCAAAGACATCAACAATAAGGAAGCGGTTAAAGAGGCGGTGATGAAACGCCTGACCACAGTTTCCGGCTTAAACATGTCGGGAATGGAAGTAGAAATTTCCAGTGTTTCCTTTCAGGGCGACAAGGCCGATGCGCAGGTTGCGTTCAAGGGTAAAGGCTCTGCCGAGCCAATGCTGAACATGAGCTACAAACTGGAACGCAAGGGTGATGAGTGGACAGTGAAGTCCAGCAGTGGCGGCATGGGTGGCGGTGGCTCGACCTTGCCTCCCGGCCATCCACCCGCTACGCCAGGTGGCGGTAATAAGTGAAGCGCGTCGCTGTTCTCGGGGGCGGACCTGCCGGAGCACATGCGGCAGAAAAACTGGCGGCGTCTGGTCTTGAAACGATCCTGATTGACGAAAAGCTCGCCTGGGAAAAGCCCTGCGGCGGCGGCGTCACATATAAAGCTTATGAGAAGTACCCCTTCCTTTTTGAGAATCAGACTCAGAAGAAGATAGTTACCGAAACCTATCTCGGAGCCCACAAGTCTAGCTGCGTGAAGATGAATCTGAACCAGCCGATCCTGGTTTTTTCGCGGCGCGAGTTCAATCAGATGTTGCTCGACCGGGCTGAGAAGGCCGGGGCTCAGATTGAGAAAGAACGCGTCACCGCGATTGAAGAACGCGAAGCAGGTTGGACGCTTCAAACCAAGTCTGGTTCGATCGATGCCGACTACATGGTGGTTGCCACCGGGGCGCGCAATCCGCTTCGAGACTTTGGAACACAGTGGAAGCCCGAGGACACGATGGTGGCTCTTGGCTACTACGTTCCGTCCAACCAGGAACATATCGACATTCAATTTCTTGACCGGCTGGAAGGCTACATCTGGGTCTTCCCACGCAACGGTCACCTGTCGGCCGGTATCTGCGGACGTGGCGCGACAGCTCATGATTTGAGGCTGCGCCTCGAACGTTATCTCGACGAGAAGGGCATCAACTGGAAGCAGGGTCAGCTATACGCTCACATGCTGCCGTCGCTATCGCGACCGAGCTGGCGCAGCAACCGTATGTCTGGCAAGCGCTGGATGGCTGTGGGAGACTCTGCCGGCTTGGTCGATCCGATCACCGGTGAGGGCATCTATTACGCGATCCGTTCGGCTGATATCGCGAGCAGCGTAATTACCTCCGCCTCGTTTGATCCGGCAACGGCGGGTGGCGTTTATCGCGGCCGCGTCGAGGACGACTTCCTTCTTGATCTTGAGTTTGGGGCGAGCTTTGCTCAGAAGCTTTACCTTGGCCGCTTCTTCTTCAAGAGTATTCCTTCGTGCATCGTCGACTACATGCACCGCTCACCGAAACTGTATGAGCTGATGCAGGACATCTTCTCTGGTACGCAGGACTATCTGAGCCTGCGCAATCGTCTCTTCCGCAACCTGAATGGCAGCGTGAACGAGACGATCGTCAATTTCATCTTCCAGCGCATCATCCCGGAACCTCCGGTTGGTATGCGCGCTACAGCCCGTTAAGTACATGAACAAAACTCGATCCACCAGTATGCTCGCAAGAGCAAGCAAAGTAATTCCTGGCGGGGTAAACTCGCCTGTCAGAGCCTTCCGCAGTGTCGGCGGGGGGCCTCTGTTCATAAAACGAGGTGAAGGTTGCCGGATGATCGATGAGGACGATAACTCGTTTATCGATTATGTTGGCAGTTGGGGTCCGCTGATTCTTGGGCATAAGCCGAAGTGCGTGATCGATGCCATCGAAGCTGTCCTTGAGATTGGAACGAGCTTCGGAGCGCCGACTGAGCGCGAGATTATCCTGGCTGAGGCGATCCGTGATGCGGTGCCTTCGATGGAGATGGTGAGACTTGTAAGCAGCGGCACCGAAGCGGCGATGAGTGCGCTTCGGGTGGCTCGAGGATTCACCGGACGTGATCTCTGTATCAAGTTTGAGGGCGGCTATCACGGCCATGTGGACTCGCTGCTGGTGAAGGCAGGGTCTGGCCTTGCGACGCTTGGTTTGAGCGACAGCGCAGGTGTTCCTGCGGCATTTGCGGCCACTACGATTTCGGTTCCGTTCAACAACCTTGTGGCGGTTGAAGAAGCCTTTGCCAGGCATCCGGGCAAGATCGCCAGTGTGATGGTTGAGCCAGTTGCTGGCAACATGGGTTGCGTGCCTCCTGGGCCGGGCTTCCTTGAGGGCTTGCGCAAGCTGTGCACGGCCAATGGCACACTGCTGATCTTCGATGAGGTGATGTGCGGGTTCCGCGTAGCCTTTGGAGGCGCTCAGGCTCGCTACGGCGTGAAGCCGGACATGACTGCCTTTGGCAAGATCATCGGCGGCGGGCTGCCCATTGCCGCTTACGGCGGCGCGACAGAAGTAATGAACTATGTCGCCCCGGTCGGGCCGATCTATCAGGCGGGGACGCTATCGGGGAATCCGCTGGCGGTATCGGCTGGCCTTGCGATGGTGACTTACCTCAAGGAACATCCTGAGGTCTATACAACGCTTGAGGCACGCACGGCGGCCTTGTGTTCAGACGAGTTGCCTGGAGTGACAGTGAACCGCGTTGGATCGATGTTCACGTTCTTCTTTACTACTGAGCCGGTGTTTGACTATGAGTCGGCGAAGAAGTCTGATACGGCTCGTTTTGCCAAGTTCTTTAACCACATGCTGGAGCGTGGCATCTACCTTGCGCCCTCGCAGTTTGAGGCGGGCTTTGTTGGTATGGCCCACCTCGATAGCGACATCAATGAGACGCGCGCGGCGGCTCGTCAGTTCTTCGAAGCCGAGTAGACCAGCTTGCCGCCGACGTAGGTAGCGGCGATCTTGGTCGTCAGCACTTCTTTGGGGGCGATTTTCATGATGTCCTTTTCGAGAATCAGGAAGTCGGCGAGCTTGCCGGCGGTGATCGAACCCTTCTGCTTCTCTTCAAAGGCCGCGTAGGCCGGGGTGAGGGTGAAGCTTTCGAGCGACTCTTCGCGGGTCAGTTTCTGGTCAGGTTGCCAGCCGCCTTCGGGGTCGCCGTTGTGATCCTGACGGGTGAAG